>JBDGYV010000003.1:0-70524 GCA_039588915.1 Gemmatimonadota bacterium | reverse complement strand
ACCGCCGCCGCCGCGCTCATACTCGGGATGGTGGTTTTCAAGGGTTTGTATCCCGGGGCGATCCAGCAGTTTGAAGTCGAGCCCAACGAGATTGGCAAGGAAGCCACCTACATCGCCCGTAACATCGAACTGACCCGACGCGCTTTCGATATCGACGCGATTGAGGCACGGCCGCTAGAGGTCAGTGAGACGGCTCTCGGAGCGACGCTACAGGAGGCTGAGGGCACGCTGAGCAACATCCGGCTCTGGGACTGGCGGCCGCTGCTCGACACCTACAGCCAGCTGCAGAAGCTGCGGCTGTATTACGAGTTCGAGGATGTCGACGTCGATCGCTACGATCTTGGCTCCGGCCCCCGCCAGGTGATGTTGTCGGCTCGCGAGATGGCTGTCGATGAGCTCGCTCCGAACGTCCAAACTTGGCAAAACCAGCACCTGATCTTCACCCACGGCTACGGATTAGTCATGAGCCCGGTCAACGAGGTGACGCGGGAGGGGCTGCCGGTCTTCTACCTGAGCGACATACCACCCACGACGCCGCCGGAACTGGCCGACGTATTGCACGTCGAGCGGCCCGAGATCTACTACGGCGAGCTGACGACCAACTACGTGTTGGCGGCCACCCGAGAGCAGGAGTTCGACTACCCGCAGGGTGATCAGAATATCCATACGTCGTATCGTGGAGAAGGCGGGATCGAAATCGACGCGCTTTGGCGTAAGGCGTTGTTCAGCTGGTATGTCGGATCGATCAAGTTCCTGCTCACCGATGACATCACTCCCGACTCGCGGCTGATGTTGTTTCGCCAGATCCAGCACCGAACCCAACGGCTGGCTCCGTTCCTGTCCTACGATTTAGATCCTTATTTGGTGTTGCTCAATGGGAGGTTGCTGTGGGTTATTGACGCCTACACGACATCCAGTCGCTATCCGTATTCGGAGCCGGTTCGCGGATTCGGTGGCCGACAGCAGCTCAACTACATCCGGAACAGCGTCAAGGTCGTGGTCGATGCCTTCGACGGTGACGTGACGTTTTTCGCCTGGGATGAAGAAGACCCAATCCTTCAAGCATATCGATCGATCTTCCCGGATCTGTTTCGATCGGCGGCGGAGATGCCAGCCGGGTTGGAGGCGCACCTGCGGTATCCTGAGGATCTGTTCTTGATTCAGGCCGAGGTCCTGCGCGCTTACCACATGCAAGATCCGCGCGTGTTCTACAATCGCGAGGACATGTGGAACATCCCAAACGAGATCTATCAGGGTCAACCGACGAAGATGGTTCCGTACTACGTGCTGTTGAGATTGCCGGATGACAGCAAGCCGGCGTTCCAGTTGGTCCTGCCTTTTACGCCGGCCCGAAGGGACAACATGGTCGCGTTGCTGGCGGCGAAGAGCGATCCCGGCGATTACGGCCGGCGTGTCATGTACGAGTTTCCAAAGGACCGGCTGATCTTCGGCCCGATGCAAGTCGAGGCTCGAATCGATCAAGATCCGAGGATCAGCGAGCAGATTACCCTGTGGAGCCAGAAGGGGTCGAATGTGATCCGCGGCAACCTCCTGGTCATACCGATCGGTAAGTCGGTGTTGTACGTGGAGCCGCTGTTCCTCCAAGCCCAGCAGAGCCAGCTTCCAGAGTTGCGCCGCGTGATCGCTACCTACGGCAACCAGATAGTGATGGAGCCGACGCTCGAGGACGCGATGATGGCGCTGATCCGAGGTGCCTCGCCGGCCGCCGAAGTCGACATCGCAGAGGTCGAAACGCCCCGCGAGGCCACGCCAACTCGAGGTGAGCGATCGCTGGCCAGTCAGGCGCAAACCGCGTACGAACGCGCGGTGGCGGCCCAACGGAGAGGCGATTGGGCGGCATACGGAACGGCGCTCGAAGAGCTTGGTCGAATTCTGGAGCAGTTAACAGAGTCAGAACAGTGATCCGGGTCGCCAATAACCGCATTGAAGACGTAGCGCCCAGCGTCTAGTTTGCCGGGCCTCAAGTTATGAAGATTCATGAATACCAAGCCCGCGAGATTTTTCGCCAGCACGGTCTGCCGGTGCCGCAGGATCGGGTGGCGGAAACCGCTGAGCAGGCCGCGGCCGCGGCACGCGAGCTCGCAGGCCCTGTGGTTGTCAAAGCTCAGGTCCACGTTGGCGGGCGCGGCAAAGCCGGTGGTGTCAAGCTGGCCCAGACCCCCGATGACGCTCGACAGGCTGCCGACGCCATCCTGGGAATGGAGATCAAGGGGCTCACGGTTGGCAAGGTGTTGATCGCGCCGGCGGTGGATATCGCGAGTGAGGCGTACGCCGGGATCATCGTCGATCGGGCGAGCCAACGGCCGGTCATGATGGTCAGTGCTGCGGGCGGTGTGGATATCGAAGAGGTGGCCCGGGAAACGCCCGAGAAGATCCACAAAGTGGCCATTGATCCGCGCTACGGGCTGCTCAATCACCAGGCGATGGAACTCGGCTTCTCGCTCTACGACGATATCCGGCAGGTTCGTCAGGCGGCGAACATTTTCCGCCGCCTCTACTCGGCGTTTGTCGCCATCGATGCGTCGCTGGCTGAGATCAATCCTCTGGTCGCTTTGCCGGACGGCACGCTGCAAGCGATCGATGCCAAGGTCAACATCGACGACGCCGCGCTCTTCAGGCATCCCGAGCTAGCCGAGCTACGCGACCCATCAGCCGATGAACCGGCCGAGACCGAGGCCCGCGAGAAGGGGCTGTCGTACGTCAAGCTCGATGGTTCGATCGGGTGCATCGTGAACGGTGCCGGGTTGGCGATGGCGACCATGGACTTGATCAAGTACTACGGAGCTGAGCCAGCCAACTTCCTCGATATCGGTGGGAGCTCAAACCCCGAGAAGGTCGTCGATGCGATGCGGATCATTCTATCCGACCCCAACGTCGAGGCGATCCTGTTGAACATTTTCGGTGGTATCACGCGCTGCGATGACGTAGCGAACGGCATCGTTCAAGCGCTCAGCCGGATGGATGTCGACGTACCGATTGTTATCCGCTTAACCGGGACTAACGAGAACAAGGGTCTAGAGATCCTGGAGTCGGTAGATCTGCCCGCTACGAACTCAATGGACGAAGTCGTACGGAAGGCGATCGAGCTGGCAACCCCGGCGAAAGCGCCCGCTGGAGGTAGCGCGCGGTGAGCATCCTGATCGATCGATCGACGAAGCTCGCGGTGCAGGGCATTACCGGTCGTGACGGTTCGTTCCACGCTCGGCGAATGCGCGATTATGGCACCCAAGTAGTGGCCGGCGTGGTGCCGGGCAGAGGCGGGCAGTTGTTTGACGACGTCACCCCGATCTTTGACACTGTGGCAGCGGCGGTCGAGGAGACCGGCGCTAACGCGTCCGTGATCTACGTGCCGCCAGCATTCGCGGCGGACGCTATCTACGAGGCCGCCGAAGCGGGGATCGCGCTCATTGTGGCGATCACCGAGGGGGTCCCGGTCCTCGACATGACGCGTGTGATGGCGTTTGTGCGTGAGCGTGGCGCACGTGTCATCGGTCCCAACTGTCCCGGTCTTATCACCCCAGGCGAATCGAAGATCGGGATACTTCCGGGCAAGATCTGTACGCCGGGCAAGGTCGGTGTCGTCTCGAGGAGCGGTACCCTCACCTACGAGGTGATCCATCAGTTGACGATCAATGGGCTCGGCCAGTCGACATGCATCGGGATCGGCGGCGATCCGATCGTCGGAACATCGTTTATCGACTGCCTAGAGGGCTTTGAGGCCGACCCCGACACGGAGGCGGTCGTAATGATCGGAGAGATCGGTGGCACCGACGAGCAGGAGGCCGCGAGCTTCGTGGAGAGCGAGATGAGCACACCGGTGGTTGGATTCATCGCCGGCCAAACCGCGCCGCCCGGAAGACGCATGGGACATGCCGGTGCGATTATCTCGGGCAGCGAAGGCACGGCCGCAGAAAAGATGGCCGCCTTTCGAGAGCACGGGATAGCCGTGGCTGAGCGCCCGGCCGATATCGTTGGATTGATCGAGAGCGCCCTTGACTGAGGTGACCCGAACGAAACCGATCCTCTCGGTCGGTCAGGTGGCTCCACCGCTAGCCGCCACCTCCTACGCCGAGGCGTTGGATGAGTTGGCCGCTTTTGCGGCCAGCCAAACCGGCGTCATCGATGGTGAACGGTTCTTGCGCCAAGTCAGCGCGCTGGGCGCCGAGGACACGATGGCTGTTGGCGCTGGCGCCTTTATTCGGCACCTCCGGTCGGACGCCATCGAAAGGGTCGTCACAGTGCTCGGTATCGTCGAGCGGCCGCTAAGGGTACCGGCTGAGACCGGTGGCGAGACCCGCGGCCGTTTGTTGGTGCTGGTCGCTGCGCCACCCGAAGAGTCGGCGGGCTATCTGGAGACAGTCGCCAGTCTGGCGGCGGTGCTGCGCGAAGAGGGTGCGCTCGAAGCGCTGCTTTCCGCCCCCGACGCTCAATCGATCGTCGATCTTCCAGTAATCCGTAGCGCGCCGCGAGTTCAGAAACTCTCGGTGATCGATGTCATGGAGCCCGCGTCGCAGAGGATCTATCCGGAGATGCCTCTGCGTGAGGCGGCTCGGCTAATGACACGTGGTGCGTACACAGGGCTTCCGGTGGTCAACAAAAGAGACGAGATCGTCGGGATGATCTCGGAGAAAGACCTGATCCGAGATTTCCTACCGGGGTATCTGCGAGTCTTCGAGAGTCTGTCAGATCTGGCGACTCGGGAGGAGTCCGACCCTTCGGTCCGAGATGTCATGTCGAAGGCGGTGCTCTGTCTGCCCATCGAAGCCAGCATTAGCGAAGCCGCTTCGATCATAGTCAACAAGAACGTTGACCCCCTACCGCTGACAAGAGACGGGAAGTGGGTCGGCTTGATCAGTCGCCGATCCCTCATCCGCAAGCTGCTACAATTCTGATGACTGCCGAGCGAACTCTAGCGATCATCAAGCCGGATGCGGTCGCCAAGAACCTGATCGGTGCCATCCTGGCTCACCTTGAGGCGGATGGTTTCGTGGTCCGCGAGATGTGCATGCTGCGGTTGACGACTGAGCGCGCGCGCGACTTCTACGCTGTCCACGAGGAGCGACCATTCTTCGATAGCTTGGTGGACTTCATGACGAGCGGCGCGTGTGTGCCGATGGTGCTGGAGCGCGATGACGCGGTGGCTGGGCTGCGGCGATCGATAGGCGCAACCGACCCGGATGAGGCCGAAGAGGGCACGATCCGGCGCCTGTACGCCGAGTCGATGGAGCGCAACGCGATCCACGCGTCGGATTCTCCCGATAACGCGACTCTCGAGATCGAGTTTTTCTTCGGGGCCTAGGCGCCCTGCCCATGCCGAGTTGTTCCAAGTAAGTACAGTGAATATACTTATACGGTTATGATCGTTAATCTCGCGCGCCTTTCGAGGGGTCGGTTGAGAACCACTTTCACGATCGACCCGGATGATCCATTGCTGGATGGTTACGGGAGCCGGATCGACGAGCCAATCCGGCTCGAGGTGGAGGTGGCCAGCGCGACCGGTGGGATGTACGTCGTAACGGTTGACGTCCACGGTAAGTCGGTGGGCTCGTGCCGGCGCTGTCTCATGCCGGTAAAAGTCACGATCGACGATCGGTGTCGGGTTGTGTACCAGCACTCCGACGGTACGGGCGATGATTTCGGAGACACGGGTATCGTGCCGATCGAGCCCAAGGCTACTGAGATCGAGATCGACGAGCCGGTCCGTGAGTGGCTGTTCTTGGAACGCAATCGGTTTCCACTGTGCGATGGAGAATGCGCTGGGATTTGTCCACAGTGTGGTCAGAACTTGAACCAGAGAAGGTGCGACTGCGCGAGCGACGAAACTGACGAACGCTGGGGCGCTTTGGGCGCACTTCGGCTCGATGATCAAGGCTGACGTTTGACAACCTGCATTTCGGAGATTGATACCAATGGCAGTACCAAAGCGAAAAATTAGCAAAACGCGGCGACGCAATCGGCGGACCCATAAGAACGTGGACGCGCCGACTGTGATCAAGTGCGACAAGTGTTTGCAGCCAAAGCTCCCGCATCGGATCTGTCCGCACTGCGGTCACTACGCGGGACGCCACATCGTCGACGTGGAGGAGTTCTAGACACCTCGACGGCCTGTCGGCCAGAGGTGAATGCGGGCGATGCGAATTGTGCTCGACGCCATGGGGGGAGATCACGCTCCGGAGTACCCGGTGACGGCGGCGTTGGCCGCCATCGGGACACCGGAGGAGCCCTTCGAGATCGTACTGACGGGCGACAAGCGAAGGATCTCCCGGTGCCTCGAGGGTCAGCGCTACCGACAGGACCAGCTACGGATCCAACACGCACCCCAAGTCATCGAAATGCACGACGCTCCCTCGACCGCTTTGCGGCGCAAGAGGGACTCCTCGATCGCAGTGGGGCTCGACTTGCAGAAGTCGGGCCACGCCGACGCCTTTATTTCAGCTGGAAACACCGGTGCGGTAATGGCCACAGCGCTGCTGACGCTGGGGCGCATCAAGGGCATCTCGAGGCCTGCCATCGTGACGATTTTCCCGACTCAGGGTCTCCCCTGCCTGGTGCTCGATGTCGGAGCCAATCCCGAATGTCGACCGGAGCATCTCGTTCAGTTCGCGATCATGGGTCACATCTATGCGATCGACGTGCTAGGCCGCGGGCAACCCCGGGTGGGGCTTTTGTCAATCGGCGAGGAGCCGAGCAAGGGAAACGATCTCACCGTGGCGACGCACCAGCTGTTGAGCGTCAGCGACTTGAACTTCATCGGTAACGTGGAGGGACGGGATGTGCTGAGGGGGGCAGCCGACGTTGTGGTATGCGACGGTTTCGTCGGAAACGTGCTGCTGAAGTTCGGGGAGTCATTTATCGACTTTCTCGCCGAGTCGGTCCGTGACGAGGTGGGCAAGAGTTACAAAGCTGGGTTGGGGGCCGTGCTCATGGGGTCCGCGCTCGATTCAGTGAGAAAGAAGATCGACTATGCGGAGTATGGCGGCGCGCCGCTGTTGGGGGTGAATGGGATTGTGGTCATCGGCCACGGTGGTTCCAGCGTAAAGGCGTTTCGGAACGCGATCGACGTGGCGAGAACAGCCGCCGCGCGAAAACTCAATCGTCACATCGAAGAGGCGGTCAGCGAGTTCGTGGCCTCGCCAGCCACTGACGACAAGCTGAAGGAGGGCGCATGAGAAGCCAGGCAGCAGGCGTTATCAGCGACCAGAAACAGACTCGACGACAGGGCTTTATTTGCGGTACCGGGTTGGCGGTTCCCGAGCGCGTGCTCACGAACGCCGATCTCGAAACGATGGTTGACACTTCGGACGAGTGGATCCGAGCACGATCCGGGATCAGGGAAAGGCGGATCTGCGCGGATGGGGAAAACACGGCCGACCTGGCCGCTAGAGCGGGCTCAATAGCACTGGCAGACGCTGGAGTTGAGCCGATCGACGTCGACCTTATCATTCTCTCCACCGCTACTCCGGACCACTTGCTTCCGTCTACCGCCTGCGAGACACAGGCCCGACTCGGAGCTCACCGGGCCGCCGCTTTCGACGTGAGCGCGGCGTGCGCGGGCTGGCTCTACGGTGTCACGATTGCCGACGGCCTATTGAAGACCGGGGTGTACGGGAATGCGCTCGTTATAGGGGCTGAGAAGATGTCGGCTATCATCGACTACACCGATCGATCGACGTGCGTCTTGTTTGGTGATGGGGCTGGTGCGGCGCTACTCGGGCCTGGTGGCGATCCGGCCAACGGGGGCACCGGGTTGTTGGCGACCCACATGCAGACCGATGGGCGTTGCGCCCAGATGCTGTGGCGCCCGGCAGGTGGAGCGGCCATGCCTTCGTCCCCACAGACACGGAGCGAGCGACTCGAATTTGTCAAACAAGAAGGTCGTGACATTTTCAAGCGCGCTGTGTTGGCCATGGAGGAATCGAGCCGGATCGTGCTCGACAAAGCCGGGATGACGATCGATGACATCGACCTGGTCGTTCCACACCAGGCCAACATTCGGATCATTGAATCGCTCGCCAAGCGGTTGAGCGTCGATGGTGACCGGGTGTACATAAACATCGACCGGTACGGGAATACGAGTTCGGCATCGATTCCGATCGCGCTCGACGAGGTGCGACGCAGCGAGATTGTGCCTCCCGGCGGTACTGTCCTGATGACGGCTTTTGGTGGCGGCCTCGCTTGGGGCTCAGCCGTGCTTCGCCTCTAGAGTTGTCACAGATCGCTTTCCAGTTCCCGGGACAGGGAAGCCAGTTTGTCGGAATGGGCGCTGATTTGGCTGCAGCGCGAGCCGAGGCCAAGTGGACGTTTGAAGAAGCCGATGACGTGCTCGGGTCGGCGTTGTCTCGGTTGTGCTGGGACGGTCCAGAGGAAGAGCTGCGGGCCACAGAAAACGCTCAGCCCGCGCTGTTAACGCACTCGATCGCTGTGGCGCGTGTGCTCGCCGTTGAAGGTATAGAACCACAATCCGCCGCCGGGCACAGCCTCGGCGAGTTCTCGGCTCATGTGGCAGCCGGCAGCTTGTCGTTTTCGGATGGTCTGCGGTTGGTTCGGGCTAGAGGAGAGGCTATGGCGGCCACAGGGCGCGAGAAGCCGGGCACAATGGCCGCGCTGATCGGTATCGATAGCGCCGACGCGTTCGCCCTGTGCGACAAGCTTCGGGCGCCTGACGAAGTGCTAACACCAGCCAACTTCAACGCTCCCGGCCAGATCGTCGTGTCGGGATCGGTGAGCGCTGTCCATCGAGCGATCGAAGAGGCGCCCAATTGGGGTGCACGTAAGGCCGTCGAGCTCAACGTGTCGGGTGCCTTTCATTCGTCCCTGATGGCGCCCGCCGCGCGAGAGCTAGCAGCCGTTCTCGATGCGATCGACGTGCGAACAGCGACCCGTCCGGTGGTGGCGAACGTGGACGCGGAGCCGGTCACAGAGCCGGACGCGATTCGCTCGCGGTTGCTGGAGCAACTCACGGCGCCAGTGCGCTGGGTCGACTGCGTGACCAGACTCCGCGATCTTGGGGCGACAGTGTTCCTCGAGGTCGGTCCCGGCAAAGTGCTCACAGGGCTCTTGAGGCGAATCGACCGGTCGCTTACGGGACGCGCGGTCGGCACCGAGGAACAGGTTATCGAGGAGGTTTCGCAATCGGGATCACGACTAGCATAGATCTGAGCGGTAGAAAGGCCCTGGTCACCGGTGGCAATCGGGGGATCGGTCGCGCCATCGCCGAAGGTTTGGCGGAGGCTGGCGCCGATGTGGCGATCTTCGCGCGCAATGCGGACACCGTGGCTACAACCGTTACTGCGCTGAGGCAGAAGGGTGTGGCGAGCCTGGAACTCCTCGGTGACGTGGCTGATCTGGAGCAGGTCGAGCACGCCTGGGGCACATACCAGGATGAGTTTGGCCGGCTCGATGTGCTGGTCAATAACGCCGGCATAACTCGCGACAATCTGTTGCTCAGGATGAAACCCGACGAGTGGCGGAGCGTGCTCGAGACCAATCTTTACGGCGCGTATAACTGGTGCAAATTGGCGGCCAAGCGGATGATACGTCAGAAAGAGGGGCGTATCATCAACATTGCGTCTATCGTTGGTGTCACGGGGAACGCTGGCCAGTCCAATTACGCAGCCTCCAAGGCTGGACTGATCGGATTCTCGAAGTCACTAGCCGAGGAGCTGGCATCCCGAAACGTGACCGTGAACGTCATCGCACCGGGCTTTATCGAGACCGAAATGACCGCAGCCCTCGGTGACGAGGCTCGACAGGGGTTTCTCGGCCGGGTCCCGCTGGGCCGGCTGGGCTCACCTGACGATGTAGCTAATCTGGCGCTGTTCCTCGCGTCGCCGATGAGCGACTATATTACCGGCCAGGTTATCTGCGTGGATGGAGGTCTAACACGCTGAGACCGCTCTCTTCTTTTTGAAGCAGTTGATCAACCTGGTATAGGGAGGAAATTGAATGTCGGTCGAGGGACGGGTGAAAGAGATAATCGTTGAGAACCTCGGTGTGGACGGAGAGAAGGTGAGTCCCGATGCGTCGTTTGTCGAAGATCTCGGCGCCGACTCGCTTGACACCGTCGAGCTGGTAATGGCATTCGAGGAGGAGTTCGACATCGAGATTCCAGATGAAGATGCAGAAAAGCTCACCACCGTTGGCGAAGCGACTTCGTACTTGAAGAAAAAGACCGAAGAGTAGCAAACCTCACCCTAGATCGAGACACCGTATCCTGATGGGACGCCGTGTGGTCGTCACCGGAATGGGGCTCGTCACGGCGCTGGGCAAAGACCTGGAATCGTCGTGGGAGGCACTCTTGCAGGGTCAGGGTGGGGTGCGTCGCATCACCCGGTTTGACCCAGACGGGTTCGCGACCCAGATAGCAGCCGAGGTCCGGGATTTTGATCCGGAGGCGTACATCGTCAAGAAAGAGGTTCGCCGGCAAGATCTGTTCACCCAGCTAGCGGTTGCTGCGTCCGACATGGCGTTGGCTGACAGCGGCGTCGACATGGACAGCGAAGATCAGACACGGGTCGGCGTGATCATTGGGTCGGGCATCGGGGGAATTGCGACTCATGAGATTCAGAACCGTCGCTACCTCAAGGGTGGTCCATCGAGAATAAGCCCGTTCTACATCCCGATGATGATCCCGGATATGGCGAGTGGCGTCGTCTCGATGCGTTGTGGGGCCAAGGGGCCGAACTACTGTACTGTCTCGGCGTGTGCATCCAGTGCGCACGCGATCGGTGACGCTTTTCGTCTCATCAAACACGGTGACGCCGAGGTCATGATTGCGGGCGGCACTGAGGCTGCGGTGACCGAGATGTCGATCGGTGGGTTTGCGGCCATGAAGGCGATGTCAACACGGAACGACGAGCCCGAGCGCGCCTGCCGGCCGTTCGATGCAGGACGGGACGGGTTCGTTCTTGGTGAAGGCGCCGGGATGGCGATCCTCGAAGAGTCGGATCACGCCCGCGATCGCGGGGCTCGGATCTATGCCGAGGTCGTTGGTGTGGGTATGACTGCCGACGCGTACCACATAACCGCACCGGCGCCGCAGGGTGAAGGGGCGGCGCGGGCGATGCAGCGAGCGATAGACGAGGCCGGCGTGGAGCTCGCTGACATCGGCTACATCAACGCTCACGGCACGTCGACTTCACTCAATGATGCCTACGAAACGCAAGCCATCAAGACGGTGTTTGGCGACCATGCCAGCAAGATCATGGTGGGTTCGACAAAATCGATGACAGGGCATCTTCTCGGTGGGGCGGGAGGGCTCGAGTTTGTAGTAACCGCCATGGTGCTGGCAACTGGTAAGGTACCTCCAACGATCAACTATGAGGTTCCAGACCCGGAGTGTGATCTTGACTACGTCCCCAATGAGATGCGCCAAGCGAACGTCGTCGGGGCGTTGACCAACTCGTTTGGCTTCGGAGGTCACAACGCGACTCTCGCTCTCAAGCAGTTCGAGGAATAGCACGTGAGACTGCGCGGCCGGATCCGTCGACTCCTGGGCGGTCTCGCTCGGTCGAAGCAGCGCGAGGACCGGCTCCATCTGCTCGAGTATGTGCTCGACCATGAGTTTCGGGATCGGGAGCTATTGGGTCGGGCTACCACACATCCATCGTTTCTGCTGACTACGGACAGTCGTGGGGAGTCGTACGAGCGGTTGGAGTTTCTCGGTGACTCGGTGTTGAACTTGGTCGTTAGCGAGTGGCTGTTCGCACGTTACCCAGAGGCTCAGGAAGGGATGCTGTCGCAGCAACGTGCGCACATCATCTCGAGGCGATTCTTGGCGCGAGCTTCCGAGGCGATGGGACTACCGGACTGCGTTCAGACCGGCGACGATCAGAACTTGTTGGCGGGCGGGGGGCGACGGAAGATCGCGGCGGATTCGCTGGAGGCGGTGATCGGGGCCCTTTACCTTGATGGCGGCTTCGAGGTCGCCAAGCGGTTCATCGGACAGAGCATCCTATCCCGAGACATTGAGTTCGAAGGCGGTTTCCATACGGCCAAAAATCGGCT
This sequence comes from Gemmatimonadota bacterium, assembly GCA_039588915.1. Taxonomy (GTDB): domain Bacteria; phylum Gemmatimonadota; class Gemmatimonadetes; order JACCXV01; family JAHWKZ01; genus CAMYLR01. The sequence goes on along the minus strand of JBDGYV010000003.1, from coordinate 58,497 downwards.
CCAGGAGATGATCCACGAGCTCGGCCGGGGCCAGTTGACCTACCGCACCAGCCGCGCCCAAGCCGCTCCAGGCAGCGATCGCGCCGACATCAACTTCCGATGCCAGGTTTGGCTCGAGGGGGAGCCGTTGGGCTCCGGTTGGGGTCGTACAAAAAAGGAAGCTGAAAAGGAGGCAGCGCTTGACGCGCTCGACCGACTGGCTGGAGTCGAGGCCAGTGTTCCGGGTCGCCGCCCATCGCGCAACTGACGTCGTGTGACATCCGAGTCAAAGCCCGACGCTTTTCCGCAACTGCTTTCCCGCGCATACGAAGAGCGCCACAGCGAGATTGCGTTCATCGCCGGCGGAAAGGTGTACCGGCTTGCTCGCCAGCGTTTGGGAACGATCACCGACATGTTGGTCAAGGAAACCCCGTTTGGATGCTCGATGCCGATTCTGTTCATGGAGCATCAGGGCCGGCGGTTTTACGTGCTACCCCGGCACGGGGAGGGACAGTATCGGGTGTCGGCACCGTTTGTGAACTATCGCGCCAATGTGTGGGCGCTGAAGGAGCTGGGCGTACGCCGGATCATCGCCTGGACGGGTCCAGGATCGCTTTCTCCGGACATGGAGGTTGGAGACTTCGTGCTTCCAGGCGATTTGCTCGACATGACGCGAAACCGCTCGGGGACGTTCTTTGAGAGCAAGGGCATCGGTTTGCTGAGGCAGGAGCCGGTCTTTTGTCCAACCCTGGAAAACGCCGTTCGAAGTGTGCTCAGCGAAGACGGTGAACCGGTAACGACCGGAGTCGTATACGCGGTGTCAGAAGGCCCACGGTTCGAGACCTCGGCTGAGATCAAGATGCTGCGTCAACTTGGAGCGGAGTTGGTTGGAATGACGCTGGCACCGGAAGCCTTCTTGGCGCGGGAGCTGGAGATTTGCTACCACCCTATCGCGTATATCACGTCGTTCGCCGGGGGAGTGGCCCAGATGGATGATGCTGAGCGCCGCCGGCGGTCAGACAAAGCGGTCAACCGGATCCCGGAAATCACTTGGAATTTGCTTGACGTCATTCCCGACACGCCGTTTGCCTGTTCCTGTCAGGACTCCATGTTGCGGTACAAGCAGCGCGGCGTCATTGGAGACGACTTTCATGAATGGATCGAGTGATGTCGATCGCCAACCAGATGAGCTCTGAGGAACCCGAAGTCTTGATCTTGGCCGGATCGAACTCGGATCGTGATGTCGTAGCTAAAGCAGAGAAGGTTCTGCAGGCGGCGAACGTGGCGTACCGGTTCGAGATCGCGTCAGCGCATCGCAATCCGGACCGTGTGGCCGAGCTGGCCAGCCGTGCCGCCGAAGACGGTTTTCGAGTGGTCATCGCGGCGGCGGGTTTGGCGGCGGCGCTACCAGGTGTGGTCGCCGCGCATACGACATTGCCGGTGATCGGGCTACCGGTCGGTGCCGGGCCGCTGCGCGGTGTCGACGCCCTATTGGCAATCGCCATGATGCCGCCCGGCGTGCCGGTCGCCACGGTGGGGATCGACAGCGGGGCGAACGCTGCCCACCTGGCGTTGAGGATCCTCGGTCGAGCCTCTACCCCGTCGGGCGCTTGAGCGGTCCCTCGCCGCAGGATCACCGAGCCCGCTTCGAGCACCCACTCCTCGAACGGTACGCCAGTCACGAGATGGCGGCATTGTTTTCTGCCCACCTGCGGGTTCAGACCTGGCGACAGATTTGGATCGCACTGGCTGAGTCCCAGGCCGAGCTCGAGGTGGGGGGTGTGACGTTCGAGCAGGTCGCGGCGCTCAAGGGAGCAGTCGATCACATCGATTTCGATCGCGCAGACGAGCTCGAACGGGAGTTACGGCACGACGTCATGGCGCACGTACGCGCCTACGGGGAGGTAGCACCGGCGGCGGCGGGTATCGTGCACCTAGGGGCGACCAGCGCTTTCGTAGTCGACAATGGTGACTTGTTGATCATGCGCGAAGCGCTGCGCGTTGTCGAGCGAAAGACGCTATGTGTCGTCAAAGCATTGACTGAGTTCGCCGAAGCCCATGCCGATCTACCCACGCTAGCGTGGACTCACTTCCAACCTGCTCAGCCGACGACCGTAGGGAAGCGTGCGTGCATGTGGATCGCCGACCTCATGTTCGATCTGGACGAGATAGAGTATCGATTGGGCGGCTTTCAGCTTCGGGGAATCAAGGGAACGACGGGAACTCAAGCGTCGTTCATGGCGTTGACCGGTGGCGATCCTGACAAAGTCGACGCCCTGGAAGATTCGATCATCAAGAAGCTGGGCGCAGCGGCCGCGTTCCCGATCACCGGCCAGACATATTCTAGACGAGTTGACGCTGCGTGGTCGGCCACGCTAGCCGGTATCGCTCAATCCGCCAGCAAGTTCAGCTATGATCTTCGACTGCTGCAGCATCTCGGCGAGGTCTTTGAGCCGTTTGGCGAGCGACAGGTCGGATCATCGGCCATGGCGTACAAGCGAAATCCAGTCCGAGCTGAACGCATCGGTGGGTTGGCACGGTTGGCCATTCAGACCGGATCGAATTTTGCTCATACAGCGGCGACCCAATGGCTCGAGCGATCTCTTGATGACTCAGCCAACAAGCGGATCGCGATGCCGGAGTTGTTTCTGACGATCGATGCGTTGTTGGTTCTCTGCCACAGTGTCGCCAATGGCCTCGAGGTCTCGGAGGCGGCAATCGCTCGACACTTGGCCGATGAGCTGCCCGCGATGGCGAGTGAGAACCTTCTGATGGCGGCGGTCGCAGCGGGCGGCGATCGGCAGGCGCTTCACGAACGAGTGCGGGTTCGCGCCCGCGAGGCGGCCGAGCAAGCAACCGCTGGGGGTGGGAAAGACCTGCTGACGCGATTGGCGAGCGAAGAGGGCTTCGCTGAGCTGCCGTCGGCAGTGTGGGATGCGGCTTCCGACCCGGCAGTGCTGGTGGGACGTGCCCCGGAGCAAACGCGGCGGTTTGTCCGGGAGATCGTCCACCCGCGGCTCGAATCGTATCCAGGTAAGCTTGAGATGACAGGCGACGTTCGCGTCTAGGTCCTCGATCGCGTGAAGATTCCGCTCAAACCGGCCAACGACGAAGGCATAGCGATTGCGAAACGGGTGCTGGCCAAGGGACGGCTTGTCATCCACCCGACGGAGACGGTGATCAGCCTCAGCGGCGATCCGTACCACACCGGAGCTGTAGATGCCGCGCGGCGAATCAAGGGCTACGACAAACCGCGTTCGTTCGTGTGCCTGGTCGAGGACGTCGCCGCTGCGCGGTTGTCAGCGGCGGTGTGGTGCACCGCGGCCGAGGAGTTGGCTACGGCGCTGTGGCCCGGGCCGCTGACCTTGGTTGTGGTCGCAGGAGAGGGTGCACCTGCTGCAGTGACGGTTGACGACAAGTTGGCGGTCCGACCAGCGGTCGACGCGACATCGCGGCGGTTGGTCAAGGCTTGGGGCGGGCCGCTGTTCTCGACCAGCGCCAATCGCCGGGGCGCACGGCCATCGACGTCTGTAGAGGCCGCTATCCAGCAATTGTCGAAGGCACCCCGAGCCACTGCGATCGGGGTTGCGTTGGTGCCGACGGAACCACACCCGGTCGAACGTGTCGCCGTCGATCCCTCATCGATCGTGGATGTGACGGAGGAGCCGCCTCGTTTGGTCCGCGAGGGCGCTATCGGGGTGGCTGAACTGCGCGCGATCCGGCCTAACATTCGGCTGTAGGAAGGGTGGGATTGTTTGTGGGAGTATTGCCGACCGACCGGGGGCGGGCGACTTTAGCCACGTGAGCGAGTCACGTCCTTATCGAGTGCTAGTCGTATGCACCGGCAACACCTGCCGGACGCCAATAGCCGAGGCCTTGCTACGCCAGCTGACCGAAGAGGCGGGGATCGATGCTGAGGTCGTCTCGGCGGGTACCCACGCCACGCCTGGTTGGCCGGCTCATCCAGAATCCCAAGCGATAGCCGCCGAAGCGGGACTCGACTTGTCGGATCACCAAGCGCAACCATTGACCGTCGAGCTCGTTCAATGGGCCGACATTGTGCTTGGCATGTCGCATGGCCATGTGGCTCGTGCGCTGGCGCTGGACGACACGGCAGACGTGCGTGTCATAACCGAGTTCGACCGCAGCGGACAGATCGGTCATGGTGTCGGAGATCCTATCGGATGGGGTCGCAAAGCTTACGAGATTGCGTTCACCGAGATCCGGGTTTGCCTCGAAGGCTTCGTTCAGGATCATCTTCGACGGTTGTCGACCGGTTGACGAATCGAACACGAGGAGCTATATTTTAATGTTACGATTCTAAGAATCCAACCCCCAAAACTCTTAATATCGAGGACCGATTCAGTGCGAGTTCGGATTGCATCGTTAGGGCTGTTCGCTGTCGGCATGTTGTTTGCCACGTTGCCTGTGGCGGGTGCCGAAACCGTCTTTACCGACGAGGCGGATTCGTTGTATGCGTTGGGCGGCGAGTTTTATGTCGAAGGACGGTACTCGGATGCAGTTCCACTGTTTCGCAGGGTCATCGAGCTCGATCCGCTGCACGGTAACGCGCATGCCCTTCTGGGGGGCTCGTACCTGCATATCGGTGATTATGCGAACGCGATTGGAGCGTTCGAGCGGGCCATCGAGCTAGACGATGGGATCCGTCTCGCGTATTTGGGGTTGGTGGCGGCCAACTACTTCACCGAGCGTATTGAGGCCGCTGAACACTGGCTCGAAAGACTGGCGTCGATCCTGAGCGGTGACGAACGCAGTCGGTATCTGGCCACCCTCTCGACCCAATTCCCCCGCTTGACCCTGCCGGGCAGCTAGGCGCCAGCCAACCCCCCCTGCCGCTCGAGGTGGGGATATCGCCTCATCGACCAACACCATCGCCGGAGCCCTGGGGCTCGTGGCAGATTTGTTGTTGCCCCCGCGGTGCATCCAATGTGACGATCGGCTGACGTCCGCCCGTCCTGCTGTGTGCGGGCCGTGTCTGTCGCTGCTGGAACCTGTCGATGGTTCTGGTTGCCATCGTTGCGGCGTGGTCTCGAGCCGTCGAACAGAGGCCTGTTGGCGATGTCGTGATTGGCCACCGGGGTTCACAGCGGTCGCTGCGGTTCGCTATCGGGATGTCGCGGAAGCGATCGTGCGCGCGATCAAGTACGGTGGGTGGCGACACCTGGCCGACATCTGTGCCGAGAAGATGGCTGATGAGATCCAGCGCCGTGATTGTCGTCTCGACCTCCTGGTGCCCGTGCCACTCCACCCGCTCAGGTACCGTGAGCGGGGTTTCAACCAGGCTCGATTGATCGCCGAACGTTTGGCAACGAGGATCGACCGGCCGGTCGTCGATGCTCTGGCAAGGGTGCGAACGACACCACCGCAGGTCGGGCTTGGCCGAGCCGATCGGGTTACCAACGTGAGCGGGGCGTTCGCACACCGTATCTCACTCGAGACGAGTGCGACGGTTGGACTGATCGACGACGTCGCCACGAGCGGCGCTACGCTTCGCGCGGCCGCTAGCGCGCTCATCACGGGTGGCACCGGTCGCGTTATCGGCGTCACGTTTGCCCTCGCCACCGATCGCAATGACGGATAACTTGCGGCCGGTTCAAGCCTTTCTAGGTTTCGCTTCGTCGTTACCGATTACCACTTACACGGAGGTCCAAGATGCGTCTCGCCATCAACGGGTTCGGCCGCATCGGCCGCATCGCGTATCGGTCAATTCGACAGTCCGAGCGCGATCTCGATCTGGTGGCGGTCAACGATCTGACCGATGCGACCACGCTGGCCCACTTGTTGGAGTACGATTCGGTTCATGGTCGGCTTGGCGTCGATGCGCGCGCCGAGAACGGCAATCTCCGAGTCGGCGACGACGTGATCCGAGTTGTTTCCGAGCCCGATCCAGCCAAGTTGCCGTGGAGTGAGCTGGGGGTGGACGTGGTAATCGAGTCGACGGGCCTTTTTCGCGATCGGGACAAGGCCGCTATGCATCTGACAGCTGGCGCGCGGAAGGTGATCATCTCGGCGCCGGGCAAGGACTGCGATATCATGGTCGTGATGGGTGTCAACGAGGATCTCATCGAGGCCGGCCACGATGTGATTTCGAATGCGTCATGCACGACCAATTGCGTCACCCCGGTGGCCAAGGTCATCATGGACTCGGTGGGGTGGGTGCATGGCTTGATGACGACCACTCACGCCTACACGGCCAGCCAGAACATGCTCGATACAGCAAGCAAAGATTTGCGACGCGCTCGCGCTGGAGCGCTGTCGATGATCCCAACGACAACCGGCGCAGCCAAGGCGGCGGCGTTGGTGCTTCCGGAGTTGACGGGGAAGATAGACGGAATGGCGATCCGCGTTCCGACCCCGGACGTGTCGCTTGTCGATTTGACTGTCGAGGTCGAGCGCTCAACCAACGCAGAGGAGGTTAACGCCGCTTTCCGCGAGGCCGTGAAGGGTCGGCTGGCGGGAGTTCTTGCGGTCAGCGATGAGCCTTTGGTTTCGGTCGACTACATATCGACGACCGATTCGGCGACCGTGGATGCGTTGTCGACGTCGGTGATAGACGGGACGCTGGTCAAGGTGTTGGCTTGGTATGACAACGAGATGGGGTATGCCACGCGGCTTGTCGACTTGGCCGAGTACCTAGGCAAGTTTCTTTAGGGTCGATCATGGGCACCGTCCTTGCGCGCCGCACGGTTGGTGACCTCGCGCCGGAGGAAGTGAACGGTCGGCGGGCGTTGGTGAGGGTTGACTTCAACGTTCCGCTCGAAGGTGAGGGTGAAACCCTGCGGGTGGCGAGCGACGCGAGGATCCGAGCCACGCTTCCAACGGTGACCGGACTTGCGCGCTGTGGTGCGACGATCATACTCGTGAGCCACCTTGGGCGACCCGGCGGCGAACGGCGATCGGAGCTGTCGCTGGCACCGGTGGCGCGATGTCTCGAGGAGCTGCTGGGACGGCGGATCGTCTTTCTTTCGGAGCCATTCGACGAGCGAGCCGTCAAGCTGGTTCGCGTGGGTGAACTCGGGGACGTGTTCCTGCTCGAGAACCTCCGTTTCGAACCAGGTGAGACCGTCAACGAACCCGGCTTCGCCGCCCGGCTGGCGCGCTTTGGCCAGCTTTTCGTCCAGGACGCTTTTGGAACTTGTCACCGCGCGCACGCCTCGACGGTTGGGGTAGCTGACCACTTGAGCCCGCGTGTTGCGGGCCAACTCGTTGAGCGTGAGCTGAACGCGTTCCATCGACTGCTTGAGCCCGAACGGCCATTCGTGGCGGTACTCGGGGGCGGCAAGATCGCCGGCAAGCTGGAGATCGTTGACGAGCTCGCTCGAAGATGCGACCGCATCTGCCTCGGCGGCGGCATGGCCAACACATTCCTCCTTGCCACCGGGGCGGAAGTCGGCGACTCACTGATCGAGCCCGACCGTGTGGAAACGGCACGCCAAATCTTGGATCGATACCCGGACAAGGTTCTGCTGCCAACAGACGTGGTCGTTGCGACCACCATCGATGCGGACGCGAGACGCGAGACCACGTCTTCCGACAGCGTGCCGCAGGGACGAAAGATCCTCGATATCGGTCCGGATTCGATCCGGGCGATTGTCAGCGCGCTGAAGGGCGCGCGTACGGTTTTCTGGAACGGTCCGCTGGGCGTGTTCGAGACGTCACCGTTTGACGCGGGCACATTGGCGGTGGCGAAAGGCTTGGCTGATGTCACAGATCATGGTGCCTATACAGTGGTTGGTGGCGGCGACTCGATCGCCGCACTCGAGCGCGGCGGGTTGACGGATGCTGTCAGCCACGTCTCAACCGGAGGTGGCGCAGCGCTCAAACTTGTCTCCGGGGCCACCCTGCCGGGGATCGAAGTGCTGGATCCAGCGACCCGGAGGAACACGGCGTGAACGCGTCAAAACGGCCTATGATCATCGCCGCCAACTGGAAGATGTACAAGACTGCGGCCGACGTCGGCCTATATATGAGTTCGTTTTACGACGCGTTGCCCAAGCTAGGCGCAGGCGTACGGCTAGTGTTCTTTCCCGCCGCGGTCATGATCCCGGAGGTGGTCCAGGCAGTCGCAAAGCGGGCCCAAGTCGGGGGTCAGAACTGCCATTGGGAAACAGATGGCGCCTACACCGGTGAGATCGCGGCTGGAATGCTGGCCGCAGCCGGGGCAGAGCTGGTTCTGGTTGGCCACTCCGAGCGTCGTCAGCTGTGTGGTGAGACCGATGCTCAGTGCGGGAAAAAGATCGTCGCCGCGCTCAACGCAGGGCTCGATCCGATGTTGTGCGTCGGTGAGACACTCGAGGAGAGGGAAGCCGGTCGGCAGCACGCGATCGTGCTTGGGCAGCTCTCGCGTGCCATCGATGGGCTCTCGCGCGACGAGTACGCCCGTCTCGCGCTGGCGTACGAACCGATCTGGGCGATCGGCACCGGCCGCACCGCAGCTCCCGTTGATGCTCAGGAGATGCACGCGACGATCCGCAACGCAGTGGCGTCGATCGCGTCACCGTCCATTGCGGCAGCGATGCCGATTCTCTATGGCGGCAGCGTAAAGCCGAACAACGCGGTGGATCTCGTGGGCCAACCGGATATCGACGGCGCCTTGGTCGGCGGAGCGAGCCTGTTCCCGCTCAACTTCGCCGCGATCGCGAGCGCGGCTGCCAGAATCGCTTCTTGACGGGTCTGTGAGCCAAGGTAAATTGTAAAGCTCTATGTACAGTGCACTTATCATCCTGTTGCTGCTGGATTGTCTGGCGCTAGTCGTTGTCGTGCTCCTGCAGTCCGGCAAGGGGGGCGGGCTGGCGGCCGGATTCGGCGGTGCCGGTACCGGCATGGAGATGATGGGTAGCCGCCAGACGGCGACGTTTCTCCACAACGCGACAAAGTGGTTGGGAGGTGCGTTTCTGGTCATTTGTCTCGCGATCTCGCTTCTCACGGTACGCGGAACCCGACCGACCAGCCTGATCGAGCGCGAGCTCCAAGATCAGGGCGCTGCCCCGGTGACCGAGCCTCAAACCCCCGCTGATCTTCAGGATATTCTCGGTGGCGAGACCGCGCCGCCGGCTGACGGAGCCGCAATACCAGCCGCCGGTGGTGTCCCGTCCCAGGGCGACGCGAACGAGAGTACAACTCCCGCCGGCGAATAGCGCCGGTACCAAACGGGCTTGCCCAAGTGGTGGAATTGGTAGACACGCTGTCTTGAGGGGGCAGTGGCCGAAAGGCCGTGGGAGTTCGAATCTCCCCTTGGGCACCAATTGACCTAGCAGGTCCTAGCGGCACTGAAGGAGCACTCATGTTTGGAAGGATCAAGGCGTTTGCTGTTGGCGTGGGGGTCGGTGTTTTTGTGGCCCCGTTGACGGGTAGAGAATCGCGCCGATTGGTGCTCGAAAAGATCAGCCAGTTTCTTGAGTTGGGCGGGCAACGAATCAGCGACTTGGAGTCTCAACTCGAGCAGCAACGAGCTGAGTACCACACGGCAGAAGAGCCGGATATCGAACCGGAAACAGAGCCATTGGTCGACGAAAAGCCGGCGTGAGCCGCCCGATGTTGCCGCTCGTGGTTCGCTTTGGCGAGCGTGCAGTTTGTGATGTTGTTGATCACGACTCGCCCGCTGGTGTCGTAGCTGAGCGAGTAGCCTTCTACCTGGCGCACGATCTGCCCGGGTCTGCCACGATCAGTCTTGAGACGGGCGCCGATCGCCGTGCGCTCGACCCGACACAGTCAATCGGCGGTCAGGTCCAGGCTCACGCCGAGTTGCGACTCGGGGTGAACTGAACAACACAGTTCCGACACCTTACCGCGTTGCGGTGTACGGTGCAGCGACGGAGTACGCTGAGCTGGTACCCCGCACGCCGAATCTCCAATGCGTGTTCCATAAGGCAGGTGGCAGTAGCTCGCTGCCTCTCGAGGTGGACCTAGTAGTGCTGGATCTCGACTTCGTCGGGGAGCACTCCGGCGAGATGCTCGCTGATATCTTTGACAAGACACCGCGGCCATCTGTCCTGGCGGTTACTCGGCAGCCCACTGCTGACTCGGCAGTGCAAGCGCTCACCGGCGGGGCCAGCGACTACTTCGTGCTGCCGCAGGATCGTGGTCGTCTAACCGATGCGATCGAGGATCTGCATGCCCAGCGGTCCGAGGCCGCGAGATCCGTCAGTGTGGCCGACAGCTTCACTGTCATCGTCCCATCGGGTGGCCTTCGATTCGATGAATACGAGAAGCGCATTGTCGCTTTCGCGCTCGAGCGAAATGATTGGAATCGTACCGCCGCGGCGCGCGAACTCGGCATCAGTCGACCGCGTCTCAAACGGAAAATCGAGAAGTACGATCTCAATCGTCCCTGAGATTTGGTAGGGTAATCACCCCGACACGTTTCGTTCCGGCACAATCCGGCACACCCCCAACGCTCACCTTTCAATCGATACTTGACCGGACTCCCCTATCCCTCAGACAGTTAAGGTCTTAGCGGTTACCAGAGCCAGGGTGGCATGAGGGTTGCTCCGCTTCTTGAGTACCCCCCTTACGAGGACCTCCCCCGATCAACGGACTAAGGCTTCATATGGTCGCGACACAAGAGGCAGCCACTCAGGCGATGCAAAGGGCGCGCGCCGCGATCGCTCACCGGCGGTTGGATGAGGCGTTGACAGAGTTCATTGTGGCCGCCGAAATCGCGGCCAAAGCACCGCGGTGCGAGGAAACCTGCTCCGATGCGTGGCGTGAGGCGGCTGAGATCCGCATGCAGCTGGGTCAGTGGGATCGAGCCGTCGAGGACGTGGTCGAAAGCCGTGACGTGGCGGCCTACGTGGGTGATGAGCGACGGTTGGCAGAAGCCGAGAATCTGCTCGGAGTAATTGAATACGAGCGCGGCAACTGGCACGAAGCCAGTCGCCGGTACGGTGTCGCCAGAGAGCACGCGGGAACGATTGGTGACGAGCGTCTCCTGGTTGAGATCGAGACGAACGAGGGTCTCCTATGGACGGCGCTTGGAGATCGTCAGCGGGCGACGGAGTCCCTCGATTGGGCGCTGTCGCGATTCGAGGAACTGGATTACGAAAGTTGCGGACCTCGGTTGCTCAGCAACATGGGGACCGTGTTGGTCGGCCAGGGACGGACCGAAGAAGCGGACGCGCTCTTCGACCGTGCGCTGGACGAGTGTAAACGGCGCCTCGATCTCTACCTCGGGGCCAAAGTCATGATGAATCGCGCCCGATTAGCAGTGGACCAAGGGGATCTGATCCGCGCCCATTCACTCGCTACGACGGTGCAATCATTCTGCGAGTGGTTCACCAACAGTTCGCTCGAGGCTGAGACGATGTTCCTGCTAGGCTCGATAGCCGGTCGAATGGAGCACTGGGCGGAAGCAGAGAACAGCTTGAAAAAGGCGCTGGAAATGTGTGCCGATGGTCGAGCGCCAAACTGCGAAGCCGAGGCGTGGGCGGAGCTAGGAGAAGTCCTAATTCGCCAGGATCGAAATCAAGAAGCGCTCGAGGCATGGCGCGAAGCTCGACGTTGCTATCGATCGTTAGGTGCCAACCTCGAATCCCTACGTATCAATGATCGTGAGGATCTTCACGGCAATGGTGAGAATCCACCGACCTTCTAGCGCTAGACCACCGTCGCTCGCGGTTGCTACCCACCATCTCCGCTCCTAACATGCCAGCGTGACACCCGGCAAGTTCGTCGAGATCGACCACACTGCTGACGTCGGGCTCGACTTGGAGGGGGCGTCCCCCGCCGAGGTACTGGAGGCCGCCCAACGCGGTTTGACCTGCCTGCTGATGGCCGACACCTCAGACCTCCTATCCGACGCTGAACGCACGGTCGCGGTCACCGGTGATGACTACCCGGAGTTGCTCAAAGCGTGGTGTGAGGAGCTCTATCGCTTGCTCGAGGAAGAGGGCTTCGTGGCGTTGGAGTCGCAAATCTCTTCGGTCGACCCCGAGGCATGCGTCGGGTTGGTGAAGGGGGTTTCCCCGCCAGCTCAGCGGTTGGCGGAAGCGAGCGAACTCAAGGCGGTGACGTACCATCAACTCGCCTTTGGCCCGGACGAGGTTGCCGGGGGCGAAGTCTGGAGGGCGCGGGTCATTTTCGACGTCTAGCGCCAAGTTCTAGCATAATGAGCGAGATCGAAGTCCGAAAGATCGAGTCGTATCTCTGGGAGATCCCGAAGACCGGTGAGATGCGTGTGCCAGGGCGGATCTTTGCATCCGAGGAGCTCATGTCGTCGATCCGGTCCGATCAGAGCCTCGAGCAGGTCCGCAATGTGGCCTGCTTGCCCGGTGTGGTTGGATGGTCGCTGGCGATGCCTGACATTCATTGGGGCTACGGGTTTCCGATCGGTGGTGTCGCGGCCACCGATGTTGACGGTGGCGCGATTTCGCCGGGTGGTGTGGGGTACGACATCAACTGTGGGGTGCGATTGGCGCGCAGTGATCTGGTGCTGGCCGATCTCGAAGACCCGGTGCGTCGATCGCTTATCAATCGGTTGTACCAAGCCGTGCCGAGTGGCGTGGGTGCGTCGGGCGCGATCCCCAAGCTCTCACGATCGGACCTCGAACGAGTGCTCGTACTCGGCGCTCGCTGGGCGATCGAGCAGGGTTACGGGGAAGCGCAGGATCTCGAGTACACCGAGGCCGGTGGTCGCCTCCGCGGCGCGGACCCCATCTGCGTCTCTGACCGAGCCAAGCAACGTGGGCTCGGTCAAGTCGGAACGTTAGGATCGGGTAACCACTTTCTCGAGGTGCAGCGAGTCGCGCGGTTGTTTGATACGACTATGGCTGACGCCTTTGGGCTGTTTCCCGATCAGATTGTCGTCATGATCCACTCCGGCTCCCGGGGGTTGGGCTACCAGATCTGCGACGACGCGCTGAAGAGAATTCGGCCCCGGCTGGCCGACTTCGGTTATCGGCTACCAGATGTTCAGTTGGCTGCGGCACCGCTTGACTCGACTGACGGACAGGCTTACCTGGCCGCCATGAGGTGTGCTGCCAACTACGCCTGGTGCAACCGACAAGTCATGCTGTACAAGGTGCGCGAGGCCTTCCAGCACGTTCTGGGCGTTGGGGCAGCCAAGCTCGGAATGCGACTCGTCTACGATGTTTGTCACAACATCGCCAAAATCGAGGAACACGAACTGAACGGACAGAGAATGTCGGTGTGCGTTCACCGGAAAGGGGCGACGCGAGCGTTTCCAGCAGGGCACCCGGAGGTGCCAACAGCGTACCGCGACGTTGGGCAGCCGGTTCTCGTACCAGGTAGCATGGGCAACTACTCTTACGTTTGCGCGGGTGCTGCCGGTGCGATGGAGAAGACGTTTGGTTCGACGTGTCATGGCGCCGGCCGCAAGATGAGCCGTACGCAGTCCAAAAAGCACTCTCGCGGGCGCGATCTGATCGGCGAAATGGAAGAGAGGGGGGTCGTCGTAAGGGCGACTGGGATGCGAACGGTGGCCGAGGAGATGCCGCACGCGTACAAGGATGTAGCTGATGTCGTCGAGGTAATGGAAGCGGCTGGCGTCAGTCATCGCGTGGCCGAGCTCAAGCCGATTGGAGTGGTAAAGGGATAGTGGTGAATCCAGCCGAACTCCTGGAACAGACGAGAGCCGAGATCGTCGAGGTTGGGCGCCGGCTCTATGCTCGTGGGCTCGTCGGCGGCGCGGAGGGAAACATATCGGCAAGGCTTGACCAAACGAGAGTCTTGGCCACCCCGTCCGGCGTCAGCAAAGGATTTCTCGCGCCTGAATCGCTGGTTATTACGGATATTGCCGGCCACCGGTTGGCGGGAACGGGTAGACCGTCGAGCGAATTGAAGATGCACCTGAGGATCTATGAGTTGCGGAGCGACGTCGCCGCGATCGTCCACGCCCATCCACCCGTTGCGACCGGGTTCGCCATCGCGGGTCGCTCGCTCAACGAGTGTGTCGTTCCGGAGGTGATTGCTACGCTTGGTTGGGTGCCGATCGTCCCGTATGGGACGCCGTCCACCGATGAGCTCGCCGAGCAGCTGACACCGTACGTGAGAGCCCACGACGCACTTCTACTCGCCAACCACGGAGCGGTTGCCTACGGGAGCTCATTGGCTGTGTCGATCAACGTGATGGAGTCGCTCGAACAAGCCGCAAGGTCGCTGCTGGTCGCGCATCTCTTGGGGAACGTCAATCGATTGTCACGCGAAGAGGTCGACCGATTGATGTCGCTGGATGCGTACGGTTCCGGGGTTCGGAATCCGGGTTGTGCGGTGACTGATGTTGAGCCTTTGGCGCAGCGCTCCTACCCAGACGGGCTTACCACCGGGAGCGGTGCAATGCGGCGTGGAATCGCCGAGATCGTTCGCGACACGCTCAACGGGGAAACGGGCCGCGCCGAGGGCGTCTAGCGCGAGTCGAGCCTGGACACGTGGGCGTTTAGACGGGCCTTGTGCCGAGCGGCGGCATTCTTGTGGATGATCCCTCGGCCAGTCAGGCGGTCGAGTAGGCTCTCCACGTCGCGCAGCGCCGATCTGGCGTCCTCGGTGGTGCCGGCCTGACGGACCTTCTTGATGGCGGTACGCAGACGCGATCGCGCATCGCGGTTGTGTTGACGACTCCGGTCGTTTGTACGGGCGCGTTTGGCGGCGGACTTCACGTTTGGCATGGTCCCTCTCAGAACAGTATTCGAAAATGTAATCTAAAGTGGGGTGCGAAGATACACCGCCGAAGGTGGGTCAGCAACGGGACCTTGGCCCGCCGTTTTGACACCTCGCTCTGGGTCAGCATAGGTTAAGGCACTCGCAGTTGCCGCGCGTGCGACTCTCTGGGCCCATCACACCTTAACTATCCGATGTCATGAACGAATCGCTTGTTTTCCTGCTACCGGTTCTGCTCTTCTCGGTGATCGTGCATGAGTACGCTCACGGGTACGTGGCCGAGTGGTGGGGGGACCCCACGGCGCGGATGCTGGGGCGGCTGACCTTGAACCCGGTTCCGCACATCGATCTCTTTGGATCGATCCTGGTGCCCCTGTTCCTGTTGGTGACTGGTTCGAGCATACTGTTTGGTTGGGCCAAGCCGGTGCCGGTTACCCTGGAGAACTTCCGCGACCGCAAGTGGGGTGACATTACCGTCTCGTTGGCGGGCCCCGCATCCAATGTCCTGCTGGCAGTTGCGTTTGCGGCTGGTCTCTTTGTCGCTCGCGTCGTCACAGGCGGCGAAGTTGCACCAGCGATTCTATTGTTGTGTCACTACGGCGTCTTTATCAATCTCATCTTGGCGGTGTTCAACATGTTGCCGGTGCCGCCCTTGGATGGCTCGCACGTGGTAGCCAACTTCTTGTCGCCCCCGATGGCCTATTCGTACCGGTCAGCGGGTCGCTACGGACTAATCATCGTAATACTGCTCCTGGTGTTCACGCCGGTTGGGAGCATCGTGTTCGGAGTGACCTGGATGTGGACATCGTACATGGTGAACCTCGCTTTGGGGATCGGGTGAGTCGATCGGGTGGATCCGCCGCCGAGCAGCGCAGCCGTGTCCTGAGCGGTATTCAGCCGACAGGCGAGCTCCATATCGGAAACTACCTGGGCGCGGTTCGAAACTGGGTCCGCCTGCAGGACGAGTACGAGTGCTTCTATCCAATCGTCGACTACCACGCCATCGCCAGCCCGTTCGAGCCTCGGGGACTCCGAAAGCTGACCGAGGACATGTTGGTCTCGCTGGTGGCGGCGGGCCTCGATCCCGATAAGTGCCACATATTCATCCAGTCGGAGGTTCCTGAGCACACCGAGCTGGCGTGGGTTCTCACGTCGCTTGCACCGCTTGGGCAGCTGCAACGAATGACCCAGTTCAAGGACAAGACCGCGGGTGGTGGAGAGGCGGTCAACGCCGGGCTCCTCATGTACCCGGTGCTTCAATCGGCGGACATTCTGCTCTACAAGGCTGACCGGGTTCCCGTGGGGGAGGACCAGTCACAGCACCTCGAGCTCGCCCGTATGTTGGCCCGACGCTTCAACAACGCTTTTGGCGAGACGTTTCATGAACCACAGGTCTTGCTGACCGAGACCCCGCGCGTGGTGGGCCTGGATGGGCAGAGCAAGATGTCGAAGACGAAGGGAAACCACATCGGAATCCTCGACCCGCCAGAGAAGATTCGGGAGCGGATGGCGACCGCGTTCACCGACCCTCAGCGCAAGCGTCGGGAAGACCCCGGCCGACCCGAGGTGTGTAACGTTTTCACGTGGCACGGATACTTTTCCGATTCGGCCACCATCAGCCGAGTCGAACGACAGTGCAGGAGTGCCGATATCGGCTGCTACGAAGACAAGATGCTCATGGCCGATGTATTGATCGAGACGTTCGCGCCGATGCGGGAGCGAGCAGCCGAGTTGCGATCTGACTCAAACCAGGTAGCCGCGATCCTGAATGCGGGACGTGAAGCAGCTCAGGAAGTGGCACGAGAAACGATGCGCGAGGTGCGCGAGGCGCTCGGCCTATGGCAGACGTCGAATCGACCGGTCACAGCGTAAAGCTCGAGACCCTCGACTTCGAGGGACCACTCGATCTCTTGGTCTATCTCGTCAAGAAGAACGAGGTAGATATCTACGACATCCCGATAGCATTGATTACCGAGCAGTTTCTCGAATACGTCGAGGCGATGACGCGAGAGAAGCTGGAAAGTGCCGGCGAGTTCTTGCTGATGGCGGCGACGTTGATGCGAATAAAGGCTCAGATGCTGCTGCCGCAGCCGGACCTGGACGACGAGGAGATCGATGATCCACGGCGTGAGCTGGTGCTAAAGATCATCGAGTACCAGCAGTTCAAGGAGATCGCCGAGCACCTCCGGGACCACGAATCGTCGCGTCGTCTGCTCTTCAGTCGAGGATACCGGGAATGGTTGGCCGAGGACGAGGCGCGGGCCGAGGAGGAACCAGCCAACCGAGCCACGCTGGGCGATTTGTTACGGGCCTTTGCCGACGTCATGGAACAGGCGGCTCGTGACCAGATTCACCATCTAGAACCACTCACGGTCACGATCGAGGAAAAGGTCGATTTCGTTCGAGGCCGATTGAGGCGGGAGGGTCGAAGTTCGTTCCGCGAGTTATTCGTGGTGGGCGAACCTCGATCCCATTGGATCGTGACTTTTGTTGCACTGCTGGAGATGGCCCGCGAAGGCGAGATTCGCCTGCGACAGGCCGAAAGGTTCGGCGACATCAACGTCTTCGTAGGCGAGGGGTTCAAGAAATGACGGATGCAAGCACCGCTCCCACTGGGGCGGTTTTGGATACGAAGCATATCGTAGAAGCGCTGTTATTCGCTGCTGATCACCCACTCACGTCGGTGCAGCTGGCGGACTTGATCGAAGACACCACGCCGGCGATGATCGAGGACGTGGTCCGTGGTTTGGAAGCGGACTACGTGATGCAGCGCAGAGCGTTTGGTATCAAACGCATCGCCGACGGGTTTCAAATCGTCACCCGATCGGACTATGCGGCTTGGATCGAGCGACTACGCGCAGCGGCGCCGCGCCCCCGGTTGTCTCGCCCGGCGCTAGAGACGCTGGCCATCATTGCCTACAAGCAGCCGGCAGCCAGAGTCGAGCTCGAGTCGATCCGCGGCGTGTCGGTTGACGCAGTTCTGAGGACGCTCCTGGAGCGTGGAATGGTCGAGGTCGCGGGTCGGGGTGAGGGGTTGGGCAGGCCGCTTCTGTACCGAACCACCGGCCACTTTCTCGAGTACTTTGGATTGCCCGGTCTCGATGCCTTGCCTAGACCGGAGGAGCTGGAGGTGCTCTTCGCCGATCGTGAGCGCCAGGAAGAGCTGGAGTTCGATTCCGGTGATCGTGTCGCCGGGGAAGATGAGTGACAGTTCGCCTGCAGCGCTATCTCGCCCAAGCCGGGATCGCATCCCGCCGCAGGTGCGAGGATCTGATTGCAGCCGGTTTGGTAGCCGTAAACGGCCGTGTTGTTACGCGACCGGGCACTACCGTCGGGCCGTCGGATCAGGTCACCTATCGAGGCAAGATCGTCGAGGCTGAGTTCGGGAACGGCACGCGATCCCTTCCGACGTGTTTGCTGTTCAATAAACCGACGGGGGTGCTGACCACCCGTCGTGATCCAGGCGGGCGCAAGACGGTATACGGCTTCATCCCCCAACTGGATGAGGGGCGACTCATCTACGTAGGGCGATTGGACCGTGACACGGAAGGCGCGCTGTTGTTTACCACCGACGGTGAGTTGGCACACCGATTGACTCATCCGCGGTGGGGGGTCGATCGCGTCTATCGAGTCGAGGTGTCGGGAGATTTCGACATGGATCGGATCGCTGCTGAGTCGGAGCGAGGTCTCGAACTCGACGATGGTGTGACTGGACCGTACCGGCTCCGGACCCTCGCCGGCAGCCAGCCGGCGCCGGCTGATCACTTCACGATCGAGCTAGAATTGTCCGAGGGTCGCAAGCGGGAGGTCCGACGTATGGTCGCTGTCTGTGGAGGTCGGGTTGAACAACTCGTTCGCACTCGATACGCGTTCCTCACGCTGGCTGACCTAGCGGCGGGCGAGTGGCGTTGGCTGGATCGATCTGAGGTGGAGGAGCTGTTGGCATTGGTTGGTTTGGGTCGCAGTGGCTCGGATAACCGTATGGTGGAGCAGAATGGATCTTAAGGATCGCAGAGTGCTCATCCTCGGCGGTTGGGGATTGGTAGGAGGGGCGATCGCCAGGGCCCTGATACACGAGGGACCCCGAGCGATCGTCATCCATTCGCTTCGTCGTAGCGAGGCCGAAGAAGCCGTAGTTGCGCTCGAGCGGCGCTTCGCTTCATACGACGTCGCCTTCGAACCAGCATGGGGGAACGTGTTCGTCCGCGATTCACTGAAGGACGAGGACCGAGCCGCCCTTCTGGTCGACCGATCCACGCGCCGAGCGATCATCGACGACACTATGAAGGAGCTCAGTGAAGAGATCCTGTCCCAGGCCTACTTGTATCAGTTGCTTACTGATTCTCGGCCCCACGTGGCCATCGACTGCATCAACACAGCAACCGCGTTCGCATACCAGGACGTCTTCTACAGTGTTCGCCGGGTACAGAAAGTCGTCGCCGGCGTTGACGCGGGAACAGCTGGCGCCGAGGAGCTGTCCGACGTCATCGAGCAGCACTTGACGACGCTCTCGTTGCCACAGCTGATCCGTCACGTTCAAGTGCTTCGAGCGTCGCTAAAAGCGGCCGGAACCTCGTTCTATCTGAAAGTGGGGACCACGGGCTCTGGGGGCATGGGGTTGAACATTCCGTACACGCACTCCGAGGAAAAACCAAGCCGGGTCCTGCTTTCGAAGTCGTCTATCGCCGGCGCCCACTCGATGCTGCTCTACCTGTTGGCTCGTACACCGGACGCGCCAATCGTGAAGGAGATCAAGCCGAGTGCGGCGGTCGCCTGGAAACAAATCGGGGCCGGTCCGGTCACCCCGGGTGGGCGAGGGATCCCGCTGTACGACTGTCAAGCGGAACAAGCCGTTGAAGTGGGTGAGGCGATGGCGGACGATGCGTCTGGCTGGACTCCCGTCCGAGGAAGCGATGGGGAGCAGGCGCTGCTCGAGTCGGTCTTTATCGATACCGGGGAAAACGGTGTGTTCTCTTGCGAAGAGTTCGAAACGGTGACCGCTCTCGGCCAAATGGAGTTCGTCACCCCCGAAGAGATCGCCGCCGATGTCATCGCTGAGATCAAGGGTGGAACCACCGGCCGCGAAGTCGTCGCGGCGCTGGACGGCTCGACGCTTGGCCCAACCTATCGCGCTGGCGTCATGCGCCACCGAGCGCTCGAGCAGATGCGGCAGCTGGAAGTCGACACTGGTTTTGAGTCAGTGGCGTTTGAAATGCTGGGTCCGCCCCGGCTGTCGAAGCTGCTTTACGAGGCAGCTCTACTGAAGCGAGCTCGTGGCAGCCTCGAGGCGGTGGCCACCAGTGATCCAGAAGAAATGAGCGCCACGTGTGCTGAGATCGTCAAGCAGGACACGAAGCTTAGGTCACACATTCTCTCGATCGGGCTTCCGATTCGATTGCCAAACGGCCGGTTGATCAGGGGGCCCGAGATGAAGATCCCTGTGTACTTCGAAGAGGCCCGCGAACAGCTGACGCCGGAGAGTATTGAGCGCTGGGCTGACGCGGGCTGGGTAGATCTACGCCCAGCGAACCTCGAGAAATGGCGGGAACGCGCGCGGTCGATTCTAAGAGAGATCGAAGGCCAACCAGCGGACACGTCTTCCGAGGTGTTTGAGGATGGTGCGTACTGGACGCCTGGGAACGATCTGCCCATTGGTCGGGTAGCGGCTTGGATTCTGGGTGTCGAGGAGCAGGGTACACGCGGGAAGGCGCTATGACAGATTCGACGATTTCGATCACAAAGGCGTCAAAGCAAGCGGCGATGGATGAGCGCTTGGCCGATTTGGTGGACCGGGCGGCAGGTGGTGATCCGCGCGCGTTTCGCGATCTGATCTCGGCCTATCAGGACGCTTTCTATGCGTTGGCCCGCAGGTACACGGGATCACATGAAGACGCTGACGACGTGCTGCAGGAGGGCTTCGTGAAAGTGTATCAGAATCTCGCCCGGCTGTCGCGACCGGAAGCGTTTTTTCCTTGGGCCCGAAGGATCATGGTCAACACCGCTCTGGACCACCTCCGTCGCCGACAGCGGTCCGCAGCCGTCGAGTCTCAATCGCCTGAGGGTTTCGAGGATAACTTTGCTGATCGCCGGGTCGAATCGCCCGACCAGCAAGTCGAGCACCGGGAGTTTCTGCGAAAACTGGAGCGGGCGATCCACGTGCTACCGCCGCGACAGAGGGAGATCGTCGTACTCCACGATGTCGAAGGTCTCTCGACTGAAGAGGTGGCTCGAAAGTGCGGTTGCCCGACGGCTACGGTGCGCTCAAACCTGTTCTACGGGCGTGAAAAACTGCGCCGCATGCTGTCGACGCACCGCTGACGTGCCTTGCTGGGTCAGGTCCCGGTGAATCTCTTGAACGTCGGCTCGCGGTTTGCGTCTAAGTACTGGAGTCCAGAATGGAGGAATCCCGACGCATGAGTCCAACCGAGCACCTCGACCAGGAGACGCTGTACCAACTTCTCGACGGACAGCTCGATCCCGTCCGCGAGCGGCGGGCCGAGGCGCACCTCTGGAGGTGTGAAGCGTGCCGGATGCAGCACGAGGAGTGTGGTGCGCTGCTCAGCTCACTCCGGTGGTACGGCGTAGACCCGCCGCGGCCGCCGATCGGGTACTGGGACTCCTTCTGGCAACGGTGGCCGATCGTTACCCGCACGGTCTCATCGCGAGCGACGCGTTGGACGGCCCCGGCGGTCGGCACGGCGGCTTCGATTGCGCTATTGGTCGGCGTGTGGTGGGGAGCCCGCAACGAGCCGATCGACTCACAGTCGCCGGTTCCGACGGTTGCTTTCGACAGTGGCTGGGAGGACGATTACGAGTTCTTCGAGCGAGCCGCGATTGCGGTCGGCAGCGTCGATCCGTTGTCCAAGGGTGTCATCCTGGCGAGTCTCGCCGAAGCGCCTTGAACTTTCCAAGCCCGGATAGAACGAGGCAGCTGTTAGCGCTGCTGGTGACAGCTTCGTGCCTGACCGGTTGTCAAGAAGCGCCCGAGGAGCCCCGGGTTGAGCTTCGGCTCCGCTACCAGGTAGGCGACACCCTCCACTACGAGTACACAGCCAACGGCACCGTGACCTACCCCGATTCGGTCACCGCAGACAAGACCACGAAGACGTATGAACGACACCTACGCGTCGACGAGGTAGCGACCGATGTAACTCCAAGCGGCAACTACCTGCTGGCGTGGACCTATCATTTGCCAGCCAAGGCCGACGAGGTGGCGGACTCGGAACCGCGTGACATCACTATAAACCTCGAGATCAGCTCACAGGGTAGGATCATCGACGTCACCAACGTCGAGACGGCGAAACCGCTGTTTGGAGATATGGACTTCCGCACCTACCTGGAGCAGACGCAGCCTGTTTTTCCCGAACGCGCGCTCAGGATCGGCGACAGTTGGACTCAGCAGGTCAAAGTGCTCTCTCCGGAGGCCGAACCGGTCGTCACGACGTCGAACTACGTCCTCGAGAACTTAACCGAGGATGATGGCGAACCGATCGCCGTGATCGCATTCGACGGCGACGTCTATTTGCCGACCGCGCCCGAAAAAGGTGAAGGGTCGAGCGCCGTTTCGTCCGAGGAGCGGATTCGGGTCCGAGGCAGGATGTACTTCGCTCATGAGCGGGGGCAGACAGTCCGAGTCGAAACCAACGCTGAGGCACAGCTCACACGGGTCGCGGTCGAGGACGGCTCGGTGGAGCGCCGATCGTTGGAGATCGAGCAGCAAAGCAGCCTGCAACTCATCGAACGGTAAGCACTAACCATCCTCATACGATAATCGTTGCAAAAAAACGGACTTGACAGGTCCGGTTTATGGGATATTGTGAGGGCTGATGATTGAGAATCGGTCTCAACCACGATGCGTCGCGATCTGCTTGGTCGTCTCAGCCATGATGCTCGGAACATCACCGACGCTTGCTCAGGACACCGCCCAGCTGAGCGCAACAGTGGTCTCGGAGGCCTCTGGGAATCCGATCC
The DNA here is from genome assembly GCA_039588915.1 of Gemmatimonadota bacterium. Classification (GTDB taxonomy): domain Bacteria; phylum Gemmatimonadota; class Gemmatimonadetes; order JACCXV01; family JAHWKZ01; genus CAMYLR01. The sequence goes on along the minus strand of JBDGYV010000003.1, from coordinate 35,913 downwards.
CAGGCGCGCTGGTCAGGGTCGTGGAAGCTGATCGGAAGATGATTTCCGATGCCGTTGGGCGGGCGGTGCTGGATCGACTCCCGGCTGGCCGCCTAGAGATCGAGATTAGTGCGTTTGGGTGGGAACCCAAGCGCTTGAGCGTGGAGCTTACTGCTGGTGAGCGGCTGGCAACGGAGGTCACGCTGGGGGCGCGAGCGCTCCGCGCGCCACCGATCGAACTCGTGTTGAACCGCTTTCGTGTCGTCGGTGGCAAGGACGAGCTTGGCCGCATTCCCGGCTCGGCGCACTACCTGGGACCAACCGAGCTCGATCAGCGGAAGCTCCTCTACGACGACGTGCATGCCTACCTACGCGCGATTCCGGGAATCAACGTCCAGGAAGAAGACGGTTATGGGTTGCGACCTAATATCGGGATCCGCGGCACCGGCTCCGAGCGCAGCTCCAAGGTCACGTTGATGGAAGACGGCGTGTTAATCGCTCCCGCCCCGTATTCCGCGCCAGCCGCTTACTACGCGCCGGTCGCGGGCCGGATGAACGCCATCGAGATCCGCAAGGGGTCGAGCCAGATCAAGTACGGGCCGCACACGATAGGGGGTGCGATCAACTTTGTCTCCACGCCGATCCCCGATCGACTGGGGTGGTTTGGTGATTTCGAGGCTGGAGCCAACGAAACTGGCAAGGCGTGGATCGGGGCCGGTGACGCACGCGACCACTTCGGCTGGTTGGTCGAGACCTATCAGATCCGGACCAATGGTTTCAAGCAGCTCGACGGTGGTGGCGACACGGGGTTTGAGATTCAGGACTACCTAGTGAAGCTACGGGTCAACACCGACCGCGGGGCCCCCCTCTATCAGGAGCTCGAGCTAAAGCTCGGGGCTTATGACGAGACTTCCAACGAGACCTACCTCGGCCTCACGGACGTGGACTTTCGGAGTGAGCCGTTTCGCCGGTACCGCGCATCGAGCGACGACATCATGCGCGCCGATCACCGACAGATCCAATTGCGACACGCAATACGGCTCCCGACCGGATTGGATGTCAATACGGTTGTGTACCACAATGATTTCGGGCGGAACTGGTACAAGCTGGAGAAAGTGAATGGCGTGGCGATCGCGGACGTCTTGCGCGATCCCGACCGCCATCTGGGTGAGTTGTCCGTAATCCGTGGCAGCGATAGCGAGATCGATGCGCTGACGTTGCGAGCCAACAACCGCGACTACACATCGACAGGGGTGCAGTCGGCGATCGGGTTGGCGGCTTCGGCTGGTGTCAGCCAACACGAGATCGAGTTTGGAGTCCGATACCATCGGGACGAGGAAGATCGCTTCCAGCACGACGATGGCTTCCAGATGTTGTCGCGTGAAATCATTCGGACGAGCGTTGGAGCACCGGGAAGCCAATCCAATAAAGTTAGCGAAGCCATCGCGAGGGCGGTGTTCGTACAGGATCGAGTCGAGGTCGGTCGGTGGAGCTTGACGCCTGGTGCGCGCTACGAATCGATAGACTTCACGCGCACTGATTACGGATTCGATGATCCGGGACGGGTCGTGCCGAATAGGGTTAGGAAGACGAACGTCAACGCGTGGATTCCCGGTCTCGGCGTCGGTTACGAGGTCGGTCAGGGTATCGATCTCTTCGGTGGTGTGCACCGCGGATTCGGTCCACCAGGGCCGGGCGCGGACGACGAGACGGAGGCTGAGAAGAGCCTCAACTATGAGCTCGGAGTGCGGTTCGAAGGTTCAAGCGTAGAAGCCCAGGCGACAGCGTTTTACAACGACTACGAGAACATCCTTGGCCGGGCGACACTCGCAGTGGGCGACGACACCGGTGATGGGGAGCTGTTCAATGGTGGGTCAGCGCGTGTGTCGGGCATCGAGTTGGCGCTTAACGGTGAGCTTTCGCTCGGGCTCGATGGTCGACTTACGGCTCCGGTTCGGTTGGCCTACACCTATACCTCGACCGAGTTTGGGACCAGCTTTGAAAGCGCATTCCCGCCTTGGGGTGCGGTCGAAAAGGGCGATGAGCTGCCCTATGTGCCGCGTTATCAACTGCATGCCGCCATCGGCGTGGCTCACCCACTATGGGCGATCGAGCTGACGGCCGACAGCGTTAGCGGCACTCGCACGCAAGCGGGGCAAGACGCGGTCCCTCCCGAGCAAGAGACCGATGACTACACCGTCTGGAACCTGAGCGGCGAGTACGTCCTGTCGCCGAGGGCGAAGTTGTTCGCCGGGGTTCAGAACTTGACCGCGGCCGAGTACGTGGTCGCGCGGCGACCCGCTGGTGCCCGCCCGGGTCTGCCCCGTACCCTGCTGGCAGGGATCCGGATCGGAAGCTGAATCTCCAGCCAGGGGAATGGCATTGTGGTTGCGCCCTCCCCAGCAACCCCACAGCTTGAAGAACCTATGAACCTCAGCGTGCTCTACCTGTCCCATGCGTCGCGTACGCCGGAGTCGTTGGAGCGGTTCGTCGAGGAGGAAGGCGGCCACATCACTCCTCTGGAGACCGCCGGGGAAGTTCGGCAGGCGCTCGATCGGGGAATCGTGGATCTCGTCGTGCTGGATGCCGATGACGACTTCGCCATCGCCTCGGAGCTGTGCCGGCGGCTCAAGGCGGATCCGTTCAACTCAGTCGTGCCCATCGTGTTCATGTCGCGCGAGCATCAGGTGGAACAAATCGCAAACAGCTTTGAGAGCGGTGCCGATGAGTTCCTCAGCGGTACGCACTCCGGTCGTGAGCAGCGGCTACGGTTGAGGATGGTACTCAAGCGAGTCGCTCGGGACGTTGCGGTTCACCCGTCGACGATGTTGCCCGGTACGAAGATCATTCAGCTTGAGATTGAGCGTAGGATTGCTGGCGGTGAGCGGTTCGCTGTGTGCTACGCCGACATCGATTCGTTCAAGGAGTTTAACGATGTCTACTCGTATCCGCGCGGCGACACGGTAATCTGGATTCTTTCCTTGATCCTCCGAGACACGGTGCGAAGGCTTTCATCGAGTGGGTTTGTGGGCCACATCGGTGGGGACGACTTCATCTACACTGTGCCGTTCGAAGACCTGGCTCGAGTTTCGAACGCGGTCATCGAGACGTTCGATACCCTGATGTCCCTACAGTACCCGGACGAAGACCGAGAGCGTGGCTTCTATGCCGCTGAGGATCGGCAGGGTAGGGTTCGCGAAATACCGCTGATGACGTTGTCAATCGGCTGTGTAACCAACGTTCGACGCCAATTTACTCACCCCGCGAAAGTGAGCGAGCTGGCGACCGAGATGAAGCACTATGCCAAGTCGTTTAAGGGGTCACTGTATGTGGTCGATCGGCGCGGTGACCTGGCCGACCAACAGACCAAGGCTACCAGCAGCATGACGATCGAGCGAGAGGAAGCATGATGCGCTATCTTGCTCGGCCCAATGAGTGACGTACGAGACCACCGCCGCCGATTGTCGCAACTAGAGGAGCGGCTCGAGCTCCTCGGGAGCTATCTTTGACCTGCCTTCCAAGCGAGAACGCGTAGCCGCGCTTGAGACCGAATCCGCGGCGCCCGATTTTTGGGTAGATAATGAGCGCGCGCGGGCGATACTAGCCGAGATCAAACAACACCAGTCCTGGGTTGGGGAGTACGATGCGCTTCGCGTCGAGATCGATGAAGCGGGCGAGATGTTGTCGCTGCTAAAAGGCGAGGAAGACCCCAGCCTGTGGGAGGAGTTTAGTGCGCTCGAGGGGGCCGTCGCCGATCGGCTGAGCCGTCTGGAACTGAGGGGAATGCTGAGCGACCCGGACGATCTCCGCGACGCGATTCTCACCATTCACCCTGGGGCCGGCGGCACCGAGAGCCAAGACTGGGCCTCGATCCTCATGCGCATGTACACGCGATGGTTTGAGAACAACGGCTACGACTACCAGATCATCGATATTCAGGAAGGTGAAGAGGCGGGAATCGACCGAGTCACGATCGCGGTTACGGGCGAGCATGCCTACGGTTACCTCAAAGCTGAGAAAGGCGTCCACCGACTCGTGCGGATAAGTCCCTTTGATTCTGCCGCTCGGCGGCACACCTCTTTTGCCTCGGTGTTTGTGTACCCGGATGTGTCAGATGAGATAAGCGTGGAGATTAAAGACAAGGACTTGAAGGTCGACACCTACCGTGCCAGCGGTGCTGGAGGACAGCACGTTAACAAGACAGATAGTGCGGTGCGGATTACCCATCTTCCAACAGGGATTGTTGTTCAGAGTCAAGCCGAGCGCAGTCAGCACCGGAATCGCGAGACGGCGATGCGACTATTGAGGTCGCGGCTCCATCAGTACCTTAAGGCTGAGCGCGAAAAATCACGTGAGGAACTCGAGGCGGAGAAGAAGGAAATCGCGTTTGGCAGCCAGATCAGGTCGTACGTGCTCCACCCCTACACGATGGTAAAGGACCACCGCACTGGGTTCGAGACATCCGACGTCGAAGGGGTGCTTGAGGGGCAACATCTCATCGGGTTTATGGAGGCTTACCTGAAGCAAACCGCCAACACCGGGAACTGATGCCTGATCAAGAGACTGATCCGATATCGGTCCGACTGTCAAAGCTCGTTGAGCTCGAGCGCATTGGAATCGATCCGTATCCCTCGTCTTGGGGGGTGACTGACCTGACTGCAGATCTACTTGAGGCTTTCCAGGATGATGGGCCGGATATCGAGTGCCGAATCGCCGGACGGGTTGTCGCCATTCGCCGGCATGGAAAGACGACGTTCTCTCATCTCGCCGACCGGTCGGGTCGCATACAGGCATATCTGCGCCAAGACGAGCTTGGTGACTCTTACGATCTAGTCGATCACTTGGACATCGGAGATTTCCTGGGAGTTGCGGGTCATTTGTTTCGCACACGAACGGGAGAGATCACCGTGCGTGTGGGCGAGGCGGCGCTGCTCGCCAAGGCTCTGCGACCTCTGCCGTTTGGCAAGCTCGTGGAGTCAGACGAAGGAGACCGTACGTATCACCGCGTGGTCGACCGCGAGTTCCGTTATCGACAGCGCTACGCCGATCTTGCGGTCCGACCGGAGGCCAGGCGGGTCTTTGAGTGCCGGTCCCGGATCATCCGGTGTCTGAGAAACGAGCTCGAGAGACGCGGCTTCCTAGAGGTCGAGACGCCTGTTCTACAACCTGTGTATGGCGGCGCGACGGCTCGCCCCTTTGTCACTCATCACCAAACACTGGGGATTCCCTTGTATCTGCGTATCGCCGATGAATTGTATCTCAAGCGTTGTATCGTCGGCGGTCTCGAGCGCGTCTACGAGGTAGCCAAGGACTTCCGCAACGAGGGCATCGATCGGTTTCACAGCCCGGAGTTCACGATGCTCGAGTTCTACCAGGCGTACGCCGATTACGAGGACTTCATGGCGTTGGCTGAGGAGCTCTTGGTGGGTCTGGTAGGTGAGCTGACCGGCGGCACGGAGATTACCTACCAGGGTCGGACCGTGGACGCGACACCACCGTGGCCACGCGTTCGGTTTCTGGACGCGCTTGCGGAGCGCGGTGTAGCGATCGATGACCTGTCACGCTCGGCCCTGGCGGCTGAGGCTGAGCGACACGAAGTCGAGATCTCGGAACAGGAGCGAGAGGGCAAGATCTTGGAGGCGCTCTTTGATCATCTAGTTGAGCCGACTCTTGAAGGGCCGGTATTTGTGATCGATCATCCGCGAGCGACGTCACCCCTAGCGAAGGCCCATCCGCGCGATTCCCGTTTGGTGGAACGATTCGAGGCGTACCTGTTCGGTCGCGAGTGGGCAAACGCTTTCAGTGAGCTCAATGACCCTCGCGATCAGCGGCGCCGGTTCGAGGATCAAGCCGACCTCGCCGCGACGGGCGATCTCGAGGCGCCCAACGTCGTCGACGAAGATTTCTTGAGAGCTCTCGAGTACGGGATGCCGCCAACCGCAGGTATGGGAATCGGCATCGATCGCCTGGTGATGTTCCTCACGGACCAACCCTCCATCCGGGACGTCATCCTGTTCCCAGCGTTACGGCCCGAGGATGGGAGAGTGACCGGGGAAGACACGGATCAGCCGATCGTAGAAGACGGGGTCGAGTTGTGAGTCTCGAGTGGCAAATCGCGCTGCGCTACCTGACGTCCAAACGCCGATCGGGCGTGATCTCTGTGATCGGTTTGATTGCGATCGGAGGAGTGTTCGTTGGGGTGGCCGCGTTGGTCATCGTGATGAGCGTGATGAGTGGACTGCAGCGCGATTTGAGAGACAAGATCCTGACCAATACTCCGCACCTCATCGTACAGAAGTACAACTCTGAGCCGCTGACCGAGTATCGCGACGCGCTGGAGGGAATCGCCGCCACGCCGGGCATAGTAGGTGCCGCTCCGTTCATCTACACCGAGGGGATTATTGGTCATGGTCGGGGCCGCAACGAAGGGGCGGTGATTCGTGGCGTAGATCCGGATCTCGAATCGCAAGTTGCGGACACCAAGAACCAGATCGTGTCAGGCCGCTATGATTTGCTTCAGTCTCCGAATGAGCCCTACCCGAAGGTCGTTGTCGGCTATCTGCTGGCCGATCGGCTGGGGGCATTCCCGGGCGATACGCTAACGGTGACTACTCCCGAAGTGGCGGCTGTCTCGCCGCTTCACGGGACGGTGCCCAAGCTCCAGAAATTCATCCTCGCGGGCACCTTCAAGAGTGGGCTCTTCGAGTATGATTCCAAGTTCGTCTACGCCTCTCTTGAGTCGATGCAGCAGTATCTCCAATCGGGGGACATCGCTTACGGCGTAGCGGCTAGGGTGTCTGATATTTGGGAGGCGAAGGACATCGGGGAGACGGTTGTCGATCAGCTCGAGGGACCCTTTTATGTGACCACTTGGATCGAGCTGAATCAGCCCCTTTTTGCGGCGCTGCGATTGGAGAAGAAGGCCATGTTCATTATATTGATTCTCATCGTGCTGGTGGCCGCGTTCAACATCATCAGCACGCTGACGATGATCGTGATGGACAAGACGAAAGAGATCGGGATCTTGCGCTCGATGGGGCTAGAGGGCCGATCGATTCGAAGAGTTTTCGTCTACCAAGGTGCCCTGATCGGCGTTGTCGGCACGGGTCTAGGCACTCTGGCTGGGCTCGTGGCCGCGCTTCTACTTGCCCGCTATCGGTTCATTTCACTTCCCGGCGACGTTTACTTCATCGACACCTTGCCGGTAGACGTGGAGCCGTGGGGGGTTTTGTGGATCGTAGCCGCCAGTCTGCTGATCAGCCTGACGGCGACGTTGTACCCGGCTTCGCAGGCCGCGCGCATGGCCCCAGTAGATGCCATCCGGTATGAGTGATCGACCGTTTGGGGCCGACGGCCCATTGCTGGTGGCGCATCGTCTGCACAAGGAGTACCCGGGTGGTGGTGGTCCGTTGGTGGTGTTGCGGGGCGTCGATATGGAGGTGCAACCCGGCGAGACGGTAGGAATCGTGGGCGCCTCGGGGGCGGGGAAGAGCACACTCCTACACCTTTTGGGTGGTCTCGATCGGCCGACCCGCGGTCGGGTTATGCTGGCCGGTCAGCACCTCAGCCAGTTGTCTGACAGCGAGTTGTCGAGCGTTCGTAGCAAGCTGCTGGGTTTCGTTTTCCAGTTTCATCATTTGTTGATGGAGTTCTCGGCGCTGGAAAACGTAACCCTGCCGCTTCGTATCCAGGGTGTCGACGACGATACGGCGAAGCGTAAGGCCCGCGCGGTTCTCGAGGAGGTGGGTTTGGGTGAGCGGCTGTCCCACCGGCCAAGTGCGCTGTCCGGTGGCGAGCAGCAACGAGTCGCATTCGCAAGGGCGCTCGTTCATGAGCCGATGGTGATCCTCGCCGACGAGCCATCGGGCAATCTGGACCGCGCCAACAGCGAGCACCTGCATGATTTGATGTTCAGCCTGGCGAGAGAGAAACGAGTGGCGTTTGTGGTGGCGACCCACGACGAGCGTCTGGCAGGCAGGACGGACCGTCTCTTGCGTTTGGACGACGGCGTCGTGGCCCCGGTCACCGCTGGCGTGGCTCCCGAGGGGTGGTCGAACCCAACGGGGGTTTGAACATCGCCACATGGCGGTGCGTTTTACTCGGTGTGGCAGCGTAATTAGCTTCCAGGCACCTGTAGTGAAGCCCTTTGACCAGGATTGAAGTGATGTTGTGTGAAGATTGCCACGAGAACCCGGCTAGCGTTCACTTCACTCAGATCGTGAACGACGAGACCGAGACCCTTCATCTGTGTCATTCGTGCGCAGAGGAGCGCGGACTCAAGACTCCATCGCCGGGATCCCAGGCTCCGTTGTCGGATTTCCTATCCGAGATGGGTGCGCCGATCTTCACCAGCGCCACCAACGCCAACGCAGCCTGCCCGCGGTGTGGGTGTACGTTCCGACAGTTTCGCAAGACCGGTAGGCTCGGGTGCTCTCGATGCTACACCACCTTCGAGCAAGAAATGAGCGCGCTGCTTCGACGGATTCATGGCTCCAATGAGCATGTCGGGATCTGCGAAGACGAAGGTGTACAAGTACCCGCTGGTCCAGAAGCTCGGTTGGCGACGATGCGTCGCGAGCTACGACAAGCGGTTGACAACGAGGAATACGAACGAGCAGCCGAGTTACGTGACGCGATCGTGGAATTGGAGACAGACCAGGTCACCGTTCCTGTCGACGCAAAGGCAGCAGTTGAAGAAGTGGGGGGTGGAGAAGAGTGAACCTGCCCAGTGACGATCTTTTGCAGCCCGTTGAGGGTGGGTTGGCTTGGATCACGGGGGACGGCCCACACGCGGGGGTAATTCTGTCGACCCGTATTCGATTGGCGCGCAATCTTGAGCGATATCCGTTTCGCGAGACCATAAGCGGGAGCCAGCAAGAGCTGGTCATGGAGGAGATCGTCGAGGCGTTTGAGTCAACAACCAATGATGTCCGCCAGTTCGTACGGCTGGCCGACCTTCCCGAGACGGATCTGACCGTGCTTCTTGAGCGGCACTTGGTCAGCCGTGAGATGGTAAAGTTCCGTGAAGCCAGCGGTCTGCTGGTAGGGGATGGGGGCCGCTTGGCGCTGTTGATCAACGAGGAGGACCATGTGCGTATACAGGCGCTGACGCCCGGTCTGCAGATCGAGACCTCATGGCAGATCGCCAGCCGAACCGATAAGACGCTGCGCAGCCAGCTGCGCTTCGCCTATCATCATCGGTTCGGTTTTCTGACCAGCTGCCCGACGAACACGGGGACCGGTTTGCGGGCTTCAGTCTTGGCTCACTTGCCGGCGCTGGTTTTAACCCGCGAAATCGCGAAGGTCCTTCAGGGGTTGGCCCAAATCGGTTTGACGTTCCGCGGGCTCTATGGGGAAGGCTCCGACGTCATCGGGAACTACTTTCAGATCTCGAACCAAACCACGCTCGGGAAGAGTGAGGACGAACTGGTCGATCACCTCGGTCAGATCACCCGGCAGGTGATCGAGTACGAGGAGAACGCGCGCCAAGTTCTCGTCCGGGATGCGCTTGACGAAATCGAGGACAAAGTGTGGCGGGCGTACGGTCTGATGACCTGCGCGCGCTCGCTTTCGTTCGACGAGATGATGAATCTGCTGTCCGCCGTGCGTCTAGGCGTGAGCATGAAACTGCTGCCTCGGATCGGGGTATCCACCCTCAATCTGCTATTATTGTGGACCCAGGTAGCCCACCTGGAGAAGCGCGCCGGCCGCAAGCTTGATAAGCGGGAGCGCGAGATTGAGCGGGCCTCTCTGGTACGAGAAATGCTAGCGGAGAAAGGGCAGGAGACCGATGAATAGCAATTTCACCGATCGAGTACGCAAGGTCCTTTCGATGGCACGCGAGGAGGCGACCCGCCTACATCATGACTACGTAGGCACAGAGCACATTTTGCTGGGGCTCATCCGAGAGGGCGAAGGCGTCGCGGCGGCGATCTTGACCAATCTGAACGTCGATCTCGATGAGTTGCGCGAACGGATCGAGGAGCGAGTCGAGCTCGGAAAGAGCGACATGACCGCCGACGAGGTGCCGTACACGACCCGCGCCAAGAAGGTACTCGAGTTCTCAGTCGCGGAAGCGCGGAGTCTGAAGCACTCATACGTGGGAACTGAGCATCTCTTGCTCGGACTGTTGCGTGAGGAAAAGGGAGTGGCGGCCCAAGTTCTGGATGATGTTGGAGTCACGATCGACGTGGCCCGGAACGAGACGGTTCGCCTGCTCGGAGGGGAGCTGAGCTCTATGGAGAGCGGAGGCCAGACGTCCAAGACGAGCGACAAGAAATCCAAGACCCCGGCTCTGGATCACTTCTGTCGAGACCTGACGGATCTGGCTCGCGAGGGCGAACTCGATCCGACGATCGGGCGGCACAAGGAGATCGAGCGCGTCATTGAAGTGCTCTCACGCCGAAAGAAGAACAACCCCGTCCTGATCGGTGAACCGGGAGTGGGGAAGACCGCCATCGTGGAAGGCCTCGCGCAGCGCATCACAAACGGCGAGATCGTCCATAGCCTTCGCGATTATCGAGTGCTATCGCTCGATATGGCGGCAGTGATCGCCGGTACGAAGTATCGCGGCCAGTTCGAGGAGCGGCTCAAGGCCGTCATTAACGAGATCAAGCAATCACAGAACGTGATTCTCTTCATCGATGAGCTGCACACGCTGGTTGGGGCAGGGGCGGCCGAAGGTGCGATCGACGCGTCCAACATGTTGAAGCCCGCGTTGGCTCGTGGCGAACTTCAATGTGTCGGCGCATCTACGCTCAACGAATACCGGAAGTACATCGAAAAGGATGGCGCGCTTGAGCGTCGTTTTCAACCTGTCGTCGTAGACCCGCCGACGATCGAGGAAACCGTCGAGATCCTCCAAGGCCTGCGTCCTCGGTATTCCGAGCACCACAGCGTTGATATACCGGACGACACGCTCGAAGCTGCGGCCCGACTGTCCGAGCGCTACATCACTGATCGATTCTTGCCAGACAAGGCGATCGACGTGATCGACGAAGCGTGCGCTCGTGTTCACCTGGCCACTCAAGTGCCACCGCCGGAGCTGCTGGCACTAGAGGAAGAGGTGCAGGAGATCATTACCCGCAAGGATCAAGCGATTAAGGCGCAGGACTACGAGACCGCGGCCAAACTCCGCGACAGTGAGCGTGAACTGAAATCGACGATAAAACGTAAGAAGCTAGAGTGGGAACGCGGCTCGAGCGCCGAGCGGCCGGCCCTGAGCACCGAGGACGTTGCATTTATCGTGAGTCGCTGGACGGGAGTCCCGGTGGTTCGTCTCAAGGAGGAGGAGACGGAACGCCTGCTGCAGATGGAGGACGAGCTGCACAAGTTCATCGTCGGGCAGGACCCAGCCATCGGGGCGATTTCCAAGGCGATTCGGAGAACCCGAGCCGGTCTCAAGGATCCACGTCGACCGATCGGATCGTTCATCTTCTCCGGTCCGACGGGTGTTGGAAAAACTGAGTTGGCCCGGGCGCTGGCTCGGTTCCTGTTCGCTGACCCGAACTCGCTCATTCGGATCGACATGTCAGAGTACATGGAGAAGTTTACGGTCAGCCGTCTTCTCGGCGCGCCACCTGGATATGTCGGGTACGAGGACTCGGGGTACCTGACCAAGGAAGTCCGCAGGAAGCCCTACTCGGTGGTCCTGCTGGACGAGATCGAGAAGGCACACCCGGATGTCTTCAACATCCTCCTTCAGATCCTGGATGAGGGGCACATCACGGATAACTTCGGACGAAAGATCGATTTTAAGAACACGGTTGTGATCATGACCTCAAACATCGGTGCGCGGCGAATCACCGGTGGCAAGGCGCTCGGGTTCCACAAGCCAAGCGAGTCATCACGTGCGCTGCAGATCGAGGAAGCGGTCAAGGATGAGATCGACAAAACTTTCAATCCGGAGTTCTTGAACCGATTGGATGAAGTCATTGTCTTCCATCCGCTCTCCGAGGAACACATCGTTGAGATCGTTGATATTCTGTTCCGGGATATTCTGGAACGGTTGGGTGAGAGAGAGCTCAAACTCGTGCTCTCCGACGAAGCAAAGTACTTCCTGGCTGAGAAGGGGTTCGATGAAAAGTTTGGCGCCCGTCCCTTGAAGCGTGCGATGCAGCGCTATCTGGAGGATCCCTTCTCGGAAGAGTTGCTCCAGGGCTGCTTCGCTCCCGGCGATGAGGTGACCGTTAACGTTGATGACGAGAACGACAAGCTCGTGTTCGTTGTCGACAGTCCCCGTAAGCCGGAAGGAGCAGGGTCGGTACAGGAAGAGGTCGGTTGACGGCGTCGCGGGCTGCCCCCGCCCGCGCGCTGGCGCGCTCCCTACTGCCCTTCAGCCTGGTAGTCGTTGCTTTTCTGCTTGCTGCGCCACCGCTGCATTCCCAAGCCACTGGGATGCGGATATCCGAAATCGTTGTTGAAGGAACGCAGACGATCGATCCCCAGCGGGTCCAGGCCCTCTCGGGCCTGCGGCGTGACGCGGTTTTCAATCCGCGTGTGATGCAGCAGGCGATTCGAACCCTGTGGAAGACCTACCTCTTCAATGACATCCAGATCGACACTCGCCCGGGCGATGGTGGCGTGACGATCGTGCTGAGCGTGGAAGAGGCGCCGGTTGTAACGGCGCTCGAGTTCGAGGGTGTGGACAAGATAAACGATAGCGATGTGGAGACGGCGCTCAAGCTACGACCTGGTGATCGGTTGGTCGAAAGCCGCGTGCACCAGGCCGGGTTTGACCTGAGGGAGTTGTATCGGGTCAGGGGTTTCTATCTCGCCAGCGTGGACATCGAAGCCCAGGCACCAGGGGCAGATTCGACGGTGGTGTCCGTTGTCGTCAGTGAAGGCCGGCAAGTCGCCATCAAGACGATCGAGTTTGACGGCAATGAGACGTTCTCTGACAAGAAGCTGCGGAAAGAGATGGAAACAGAGCCCGAAGGCTTCTGGTTCTGGAAGGATGGCGAGTTCGATGAGATCAAATGGCGGACCGATCTGACTCAAGTGCTTCCGTCATTCTACGGGCGTCATGGGTATCTGGACATGAAAGTGGTTTCGGACTCACTGACGGTCGACGAAGCGGAAGGTAAGATGAGGCTTTTCGCGACCGTCGACGAAGGTATCCGTTATCGGACCGGCGATATCGAGATCGAGGGCAACACCCGCTTCTCTCGGACCGATTTGCGCGAGTTCGTCAAGGTAGAATCGGGGGGCGTGTTCGATACCGCAGCGGTCCAGGAGACCCAGGCTGACCTATTGAACCTCTACGCCGATGACGGGTACATCTACGCCCAGGTGCAACCCGTACGCAGGGTGCGCCCAGATACCGCTGTGGTCGATCTCACCTGGCAGATCCGCGAGGGGAGCCCGGCCTACATCCAACGGGTAGCGATCAAGGGCAACACGGTCACTCACGAATCGGTCATTCGAAGGCAGCTCTTCGTGCAACCGGGAGAACGTTTTCGCCGGACTGACGTTCGCAACAGCCTGCTGGCACTGGAAGGCCTTGGATTCTTCGAACCAGGGATCATCCCGACGACACGCGTGGTCGATGAAGAGACAGGGGATATCGATCTGTCATTTGAGCTGACCGAGCGCAGGACGGGATCGCTCTCATTGGGCGCAGCGGTGGGAGGCGGGACTGGTTTGTCAGGGTTTATCGGTTACGAGCAACCGAACCTTTTCGGACGCGCAAGACTGGGTCGGATCAGGTGGGAGTTCGGAAGCAATAACCAGAATATCGAGTTGGGCTACACCGAACCGGTGTTCTTGGGCACCAGGACCTCTCTGTCGACTTCGTTCTTTAGCTTTGATCGCAAGTTTACCAACCAGTCTTTTCGCCAGGACGCGCTCGGCGCCACCGTCCGCTTCGGAACGCCACTTCCGTGGGATAACGCTACGCGGGTGTTCTATGGGTACAAATGGCAGCGGGTAGACCTGGAAGACATCACCGGCAGCGACGAAGAACTAGAGGAGGAGTATCCACGCACCGAATCGAGCCTCACCCTCGGCTTGGTTCGAGACACACGGCTACCTCGTCTCCATCCTATTCAGGGTGCTCGGCACGCTCTCAACGTGGACTTTGCGGGAGGACCGTTGGGCGGAAACGTCGGATTCCACAAGTATGAGTTCGAGAGCTCTTGGTTCGCGTCTACTTTCAATGATCGGACAACAATAAATCTCAAGTTCAAAACCGGGGGGATCAACGCCACCGGCTTCGTTCCGATCACCGAGCAATTCGTCTTGGGCGGTGTACAGTTTCCGGCCGAAGGGCTTCGCGGTTACCGGGAAAACTGCGTCGGGTTGCTCAACTCGGGTTCTCCGGAGGGCGACTCCTGCGGCAGTGATCGCGGAAACGCGTTCTTGCTCCTGACGGCTGAGCACTTTTTCAAGATCTCGGATACGATATACGCGTCTATCTTCTACGATGCCGGAGACGTGTTTCGCGAGTTCCGTGACATGACATTTGCGGATTTGAAGCGTGGCGCAGGTATCGGTGTGTCGGTTGAGCTGCCGGGGGTTGGACCGCTAGGGCTCGACTATGGGTATGGGTTTGACCGGCGGGACGTCCTCGGGAACCCCGATCCGGGCTGGGAGCTGCATTTCCGGTTTGGCATGCTCCAGCGCTGAGTCCCGGCTCCCGACGTCGGTTGGCAGCAGATTGGGTGTGCACAAGTTAAACTCTCATGTTGATCATAATGCCGATGAGGAGGGAATCCATCATGTCGAGACCCAGGATCGTTCTTGCGGCCCTGTTGCTGGCTTTTTTGCCGGGAGTCGCGCTGGCGCAGGGTGGCGAGCTCAAGATCGCCTACGTGGACTCCGACGCGGTCATCAAGCAGGCGCCTGGATACACGGAGGCCAACGAGGAGTTCAATCGTACCGCCAATGAGTGGCGTGATTCGCTGGCGCAGAGACAACAGGGGCTGCAGGAGCTTTTTGAGGAGTACAAGCGCCAAGAGGTGATTCTGTCGCCGGAGAAGAAGATCGAGCGCCAGGAAGAGATGCTCAGGCTCGAGCGCGAGATGCAGGAGTACTTTCAGAGCAAGTTTGGGCCTGAGGGAGAGGCTGGAACGCGTCAAGCCGAGCTCATGCAGCCGATTATCGAGCGCGTAAACCGGGTGATCGATCAGACGAGACAACAGGGGCAGTACTCGTTGATCTTCGATCTGAACGACGGCGCTCTGGTCGCCGGGGACCCGGCACTCAACATCACCGAGGAGGTCATTCAGAAGCTCCGCGCTTCGGAGCCTGTTGCGCCGTCTTCGGACTGACGGAATTCCATCGGTTTACCTGGAGGCCGCATGCCATCGTACTCGCTGGGTGAGCTGGCGAGGGCGATTGATGCCCGACTGGAGGGTGATCCCTCAATCGAGGTGAGCGGTGTCGCCCCGCTCGAGGGCGCCGGCCCCGAGGATCTCTCTTTTCTCGCAAACCCAAAGTACTTGGATGCAGCCTTGGCATCGTCTGCCGGAGCGCTGGTAGTCGACGAGGATTACCAGCCCAACGGGCAGAATGTGTTGCGGAGCGACAACCCCTATCTGTCGTTTGCGCGCGCGGTTGACCTGTTGTTGCCCCCGCCCGCAGTTGAGCTCGGCGTGCATGCGTCCGTGATAGTGGACCCGGCGACCACGCTTCCGAACGACGTCTCGATTGGCCCCGGCTGCGTCGTCGGTCCAGGGGTGGCGCTAGGGTCGGGTGTTGTGATTGGCTCGCTGTGCGTCATTGAGGAGGGAACCGAGATCGGAGATGGCAGTCAACTGTTTTCCGGGGTCACGGTGCATCGCGGTACGCGCCTCGGAAAGCGCTGCATCGTACAGAGTGGAGCCGTGCTGGGCTCCGACGGCTTCGGCTATGCGACCGACAAGCTGGGGCAGCACTACAAGGTTCCCCAGCGGGGTGGATTGTCGATCGGTGACGATGTCGAAATCGGTGCCAACGTGACGATCGATCGCGGGTCGGCTGGGGCGACGGTCATCGAGTCCGGAGTTAAGATTGACAACCTCGTGCACATTGCTCATAATGTGCAAATAGGTAAGAATGCTGTCATAGTTGCTCAAGTCGGTATCTCGGGCAGCACAGAGGTGGGGGAGAGCGCTATGTTAGCCGGCCAGGTGGGAATCGTAGGGCATGTGAAGATCGGTGCTCGCGCCCGGGTTGGCGCTCAAGGAGGAGTAATTGGTGACATCCCGGCAGACGCCGAATACTCAGGTTATCCGGCGCGATCCCATCGAGATCAAATGCGCGCGCATGCGCTTTTCTCCCGACTCCCCGAGTTGTTCGAGCGTATCAAGACGCTGGAACGCCAGGTGAGATCCAAATCTTAAAGGAACCTCCGGTAACTCACGGAATCGATATGACGAGTAACGAGCGGCAACTCACCATTGCGCATCCCGTGACCTATAGCGGGGTGGGACTTCACACCGGAAACCAGTGTCACATGACGTTTGTTCCCGCGGAAGCGAACACTGGGATCCGGTTTGTGCGCGTGGATCTCGAGGGACACCCAGAGATCGTTGTTGAGCCTGACCACGTAATCGGCGTGGAGCGAGGGACGTCGATCGGGATCGACGGTAGCAAAGTCCACACGATCGAGCACGTCCTCGCTGCGCTTGCCGTGCGAGGTATCGACAATCTACGGATTGAGCTCGATTCCAGCGAACCGCCGGTGGGGGACGGCTCCAGCCTGCCCTTCTGGAAGGTGCTCCAGGAAGCTGGCCTCACCGAACTCGACGCCAAGCGTAGGCGGTACCGCGTCGAGGAGCCGATTTTCTACGAGGACGGCGGGGTCGAGATTACCCTGCTGCCTTCCGATCGCTTACAAGTGTCATTCTCGATCGATTTTGATCACCCGCTCGTCCAGCATCAGTTCGAGTCGTTTGAGATCACGCCAGATACGTTCGAAAAGGAGATCGCACCCGCTCGAACGTTCGGCTTCTTGGCCGAGATCGAACAGCTGAGGGAGGCCGGTCTCATCAGGGGTGGCAATCTGCGCAATGCGATCGTTATCGGCGATGACGAGATCCTTAGCGAGGAACGACTCCGATTCCCTACCGAGCTCGTCCGCCATAAGATCCTGGATCTGCTTGGAGATCTGAAGGTTCTCAACGTGGACATTCAGGCTCACATCATCGCCCATCGTTCCGGTCACCGAACGCACCTGGCGCTGGTTCAGATCCTCAAGCGACGAATGATGGCCGAAAGCGGGAACAACTCAGGTCCGCATGTTGGCAGGCAGCCGGCGGTCGCGACATCGCACGAGCAAGCCTCGAAGACAGTGCTCGACGTGTCGCAGATCCTCGACACGATCCCACATCGGTATCCGTTCCTACTCGTCGATCGGGTCATCGAGATGGAAGACGGAAAACGCGTTGTCGGGATTAAGAACGTGACGATAAGTGAGCCGTTCTTTCAAGGTCATTTCCCTGGGCACCCGGTGATGCCTGGAGTGCTGATCGTCGAGTCGATGGGTCAGGTAGGCGGCCTGCTTCTGATGAGCTTGGTTGATGACACGGAGGAAAAAGTCGTTTACTTCACAGGTCTGGACAACGTTCGGTTCAGACATCCGGTCCGGCCGGGAGATCAGCTCGTGTGCGAACTCGAGATGGTGCGACGCCGCGGCGCACATTGCAAGATGCGTGGTGTGGCCCGAGTCAACGGTACGGTGGTTGCGGAAGCCGATCTGATGGCGACACTGGTCGAGAAATGAAGTCGGTAGCGGAAACCATACACGCGACTGCGATCGTGGATGAAAGTGCGGAAATCGGCGCTGACGTCTTCGTCGGCCCATACGCAATCATCGGCCCCGGGGTCACGATCGGTGCTGGTACCCAAATAGCAGCGCACGCAGTGATAGAGTGTGACACGACAATCGGCGAGCGCTGCAAGATCCACTACGGAGCAATCATCGGAAGCGATCCTCAGGATCTGAAGTACCAGGGCGAACCGACGACTTGCGTGATCGGCAACCGTACGGTGATTCGCGAGTACGTCACCGTGAATCGCGGAACCCTAGCGCAAGGATACACGAGCATCGGTGACGCCTGCTTGCTCATGGCGTACGTGCATGTTGCGCACGATTGCCTCGTAGGCGACGGCGTGATCCTGTCAAATGCTGTAAACCTGGCTGGACATGTCAGCATAGACGAGAACGCCATCATTGGCGGGATGACCCCAGTTCATCAATTCGTCCGTATAGGCGCGCACGCGTTTGTGGGTGGGTGCTCTCGTATCCAGAAGGATGTACCGCCCTACGTCAAGGCGGCTGGTGACCCGGCGGCTTTGTTCGGGCTCAACTCCGTCGGCCTCGATCGGCGCGGTTTCCCGGAGAACGTAAAGAGCGAGCTCAAACGAGCGTACCGGCTGTTCTTTAACTCCAAGCTCAACATCACTCAGGCGTTGGCTCGATCCAACGATGAGCTTCATCCTTACCCGGAGATCGTTCGCTTTATCACGTTCATCAGCGAGAGCGAGCGGGGAGTGACAGTTTAGGATGGTTCTCATCAAGGCCTGGAAGGAGCGCCAGGCCGTCTCCCCGCACCGACCTAGGCGGGTGAGAACGCGTTGGATGGTGATAGTGCTCGCCGCGATAATTCTTGCTACCTGGATGCTCGGGAGAATTCAGTGAGCCGTCCTCGTCTTCGGTTTCTGGCCAGCAATAGCGGTTGGTTCGTGGCTCGCTTTGTTAAAGCGCTGTCTAGCACGTGGCGGGTAGACGTGACCGGCCTCGAGCACCTACAGGCGGTACGGGACGAGGATCGCGGCGTCATCTTCTGCTTCTGGCACGGACGGATGCTCGAACTGGCGGCTCTCCACGCCGGGAAGGACGTTGGCGTGCTCGTGTCCAGTCATCCGGATGGCGTTATGGCAGCCAAGATCGTCGGGCCGCTCGGGTATGTCCCGATCCGCGGCTCTCGGCGTCGGGCGCCGGTGGCCGGGTTTCGCGCAATGCTGCGTCACGCTGCTGCCGGAGGGGATCTGGCGCTTACCCCTGACGCTCACACCGATATCCATAGCGTGCTGCCCGGTGCGGTGGCGCTGGCACGCAGGACCGGCCACGCGCTGGTGCCGGTCGCTGCTGCCGCTCGACCCTGCAGGCGTGTCGAGTCGTGGGATCGGTTCGAGATCCCATGGCCCGGGGCTCGTGTCTGCGTCCGCTACGGAAGCGCGGTTCGGGTCGCGAAGGCGGCCGGTGAACGAGTGAGCGCGAGCCGGGAGCTCGGCATTCGGCTCTGTGCCCTCCATAGGCAGCTGGAGAGCGAGCTCACCGAGCAACCACGCCGGGTAGAGCGACGCAGTCGAGCGACCCTTTCGGGATGACCCCTAGATCAGAGCGACCGGCCCCGTTTCCCATCGGCGGGCCAACGGTCGTCGAACGCTCAGCCGCGTATGGTTGGGCGCGCCAGACCCTCTACGGCGAGGGTGGCGCGTTGGGTGCCGCGTTTCGTGGGCTCGCCACTCCAATTGCTTCGGGGTGGGCGATTGCCGCCGATCGTCGGCTGAAGAGTGATGAGCCCGCTGTCCGTCTCGGTGCCCCGACGATAAGCGTCGGCAATGTCACGCTGGGTGGTGGGGGAAAAACGCCACTGGTTCATTGGCTGATCACCCAAGGGTTGGCCAGCCAGATCCGCGTGGCGGTGCTGTCGCGTGGCTACGGGCGTGGCGCGAACGATGTCGCCGTGGTGAAGCCCGGAGATACCTCAGTCGACGTGGCGGCGATCGGCGATGAGCCAGCGCTGCTCGCGCGGGCTGGCGCGTGGGTGGGTGTGGGTGCCGATCGTCTAGCTGCTGCGCAGGCGGTGTCGGCAGCGACTGATCCCGACCTATTCCTGCTCGATGACGGATTGCAATACCGGAAAGTTGCCCGGGAGCTGGATCTGATCGCGTTTGCGGGTCGTGATCTGGTAGCACCAGCCAAGTGCGTGCCCTCCGGGCCGCTTCGTCAACGGCCATCGTGGAGACCGCCCCGCGGGGCCTGGGTCGTTAACGGCGTCGATCCCCGAACACGCGCCTGGCCACCAGGGTCGATCGGCCGCGCACTGGCTTCCTGGTGGGAGCACGCACCCGGGACTGCGACCCAGTGGCGAGACGCTGGCACCGTCGACTTGGCGGGATGGCTGGCTGGAGGCGAGGGACGGTTTGAGGTCGCCGATCGGAGGGTGATCGTTGTTGCCGCCGTAGCCGACCCGGTTTCAGTGGCCCGATTCGCCGAGGATGCCGGTTTGTCGCCGACAAAAGTGGTCGCTTTTCCTGACCATCATCGCTTTACGGAGATCGACATCGCCGCGCTATTGGTCAAGCACCGCGATGCACCGTTTGTTGTCACCGAGAAAGACGCGATCAAGTGTCGACCCGAGTGGTTCGATGACCGACCGGTAGGTGTGCTTCGTAGGAGGCTGGAGCCCTCGGATCCCGAGCTGCTGAAGAGGCTCGTAGCGGACGTGATGGTTTCGAGCCCACGATGAACGCCCGCGCTACGGACCGAGTTTTGGAGACCGACGTGTTGGTTCTCGGGAGCGGTATCGCGGGTCTCTCATATGCCATCAAAGCGGCGGTGCACGGCACTGTAACGGTGATCACCAAGAAGGAAGACTCTGAGGCCAACACCAACTACGCGCAGGGTGGTATCGCCGCGGTTATGGATCCCGCCGATTCCTTTGATGCGCACATCACCGATACGATGCACGCTGGCGACGGTTTGTGTAACGCTGACGCGGTACGGCTGGTGGTCGAGGAGGGACCGACCCGGGTGCGCGAGCTTATCGATTACGGGGTTCGCTTCAGCTACTCAGCGGGCGATCCGACTGAGCTCTCTCTGGCTCGAGAAGGGGGTCACTCGGCGCGGCGGATCGTGCGCGCCGACGATCTCACCGGTCGGGCGATAGAAAACGGACTCCTTGATGCTGCGGATCGGGCGGGTGTGAGGATTCACGAGCACTATTTCGCACTGAACCTGTGGGTCACGGAGTCGGAACGTGGACCGCGGTGCGTTGGCGCAGTCGTCGTTGACCGCCACGGGGGCGAGCTGGTGGCGGTCCGCGCCCGTGTGACCTACATGGCCACCGGCGGGTGCGGTCAGGCCTATCGGTTCACGACAAACCCATCGATTGCGACCGGCGATGGCATCGCGATGGCTTACCGGGCCGGAGCGGCGGTGGCCAACATGGAGTTCATCCAGTTTCACCCGACAGGGCTATACCCCGTTGATGAGAGGCCATTTCTGATCAGTGAGACCGTCCGTGGCGAGGGAGCCATCCTGCGCAATCTCGATGGTCACCCGTTCATGCAGAGCCACGGAACCGCCGAACTCTCCCCAAGGGACGAGGTGGCGCGGGCCATTGACGCTGAGATGAGGACCACCGGGGCGAGCCACGTTTGGCTCGATTGCAGCCCGATCTCGCGCCAAACGTTCGAGGAGCGATTCCCTAACATCTTGGCGACATGTCGGGAGCGAGGCCTCGACCCTCCTGATGATATGCTCCCCGTTGTGCCGGCCGCGCATTACATGTGCGGCGGGGTCCAAACCGATTTATGGGGACGAACCGGTATTCACGCTCTTCTCGCAGCTGGTGAAGTGGCGTGCACGGGGGTTCATGGTGCCAATCGGTTGGCTTCAAACTCGCTCTTGGAAGCGGTCGTCTTTGCTGCGCGGGCCGCTGAGGTGACCCGAGATGTGCTAGGAGAGCACATCGCGGACGTCGGCGACCCACCGGTCATGGCATCAACGCCACCTGTTGAGAGTTCGGCCGCTCAGTTGCGTGCCGAGATCGGCGACATTTTGTGGGGCGGCGCAGGCATCGTCAGGGACGACGACGGGTTGGCACGCGCCGCGCGCCAGCTAGGGGAACTCGGGGGTCGCATACCGAACTTCTCGACGGTCCCGGAGATGGGAGAGGTGATCAACTTGTTCCAGGTGGCTCAGATCATCGTCGAATCGGCACAGCGGCGTCGCGAGAGCCGTGGCCTACATCACACGCTCACCTACCCGGAGACCGATCCGGGGCAACAGCATGACACGGTCCTGATTCCAGAGGCCAGACCCACAGTCGGCGTCTAGAGAAGTACGTGCAGATCGAGATCATCGCGGTCGATCGACTTAGAAGCGATTGGGTGTGGGCTGGCGTAACCGATTATATGGTTCGAATCGAGCGCTTCTGCAGGATCGAGCGGAAGCACGTTAAGCCTTCCAAGAAGGCCGGTGCGGAGGCGCTGGAGGATGAGGGTCAGCGGATTCTCAAGATCGCCGGGACCGCCTCCCGCGACCGGTTGGTCGCCCTGACACCACAGGCGGAATCGCTGGCGTCCGAGGGCTGGGCCGCACTGCTCGACGAATGGTGCATTGGCGGTGTTAGGCGCGCGATTTTCGCGGTTGGCGGAGACGATGGGCTCTCGCCGGCAGTGATCGAGGCTGCCGATCGGAGCGTCGCGCTGGGACCTCAAACGCTCGCGCACGAGTTGGCACAGGTCGTGCTGGTAGAGCAGCTCTACCGCGCCTGGACGATCATACGCGGTGAGCCCTACCATCATTGACGACGTCTACGGGTCTACCTGGGGATGGCGTGAGGATGCAGATTGTGGGTGCCCGGTAGGCGAACTGGACTCCAACGCAGGCCCGGAAGGGAGCCATCAATTGAACATTCTGATTCTTGGAGCTGGGGGGTTCATCGGCTCCCACATGGTTGAGCATTTGATATCGAGGGGCGAGCATGACCTCGTCGGTGTTGATATCACAAACGAGAAACTGGCTGGAATCGAAGGCGAGAGGTTTGTCTTTCATGAGATAGATGTGCGCGAAGAAAACGATCCTATAAGAGCGCTCATCGCCGAGGCTGACCTCGTCGTGGACCTCGTCGCTTACGCGAATCCGAGTCTCTATAACACGACTCCGCTCGAAGTCTTCGATCTCAATTTTTATCAGAACATGAAAGTTCTTCGCATGTGTCTCGGTAACCCAGGCGTAAAGCTCGTACAGTATTCCTCTGCCGAGGTGTACGGGAAGCTGACAGAGGGTGAGCGCTATTACGAAGACGAGACCGACAGCCTCTTCGGCCCCGTGGAAAAGCAGCGCTGGATTTACGCGACATCGAAGGTGTTGCTCGAGAGAGTCATCCATGGCCACGGGACCGCCGGCAACATCGAGTACACTATCATCCGCCCGTTCAACTTCTGTGGAAGTCGCATAGACTACCTGGTACCGGCCAACAGCCAGGGGGGTCCGCGAGTGTTTGCACATTTCATGTCCGCGCTGTTGACGGGTGGGCGTATGCAGCTGGTTGACGGTGGCGAGGCGCATCGAACGTTCTTGCATATTGGGGACGCCAATCGCGCGTTCCAAGCGATTCTCGACAACCCTGGTGTGTCCAAAAATCAGATCTACAACATCGGTAATCCAGGGAACAACATCACGATGCGCAATCTCGCGAACCTGATGGTCGAATTGTACGAGGAGCTCACCGGCGAGCCTTCGCGAAGCGAGATCGTCGATGTGAGCGGTGAAGAGTTTTACGGCGAGGGGTACGAGGACTCGGATCGGCTCCCTCCAGACATCACCAAGATCCGCTCACTCGGCTGGGAGCCGAAGTACGACTTGCGCGAGACCCTGCGCGAAACGATGCAGTACTACTTGAAGCGATGGACTGAGATCGGCGAGGGTCTGCTGACGCAATAGCACCCGGTTTCGCGTTCGACGATTTACGAGCTGCCGGGTATATTTTTGCGGAGTTGGGGCTGTAGCTCAGCTGGGAGAGCGCCTGAATCGCACTCAGGAGGTCGTCGGTTCGATTCCGATCAGCTCCACCAACTTAACCCGTAATCTGGCAATAAGATAGGCGGATGTGAACAGCACCCCGTAACGGAGGGGTGTGTCACTTTGCGTCATCGAACCTCCCGTAGCTCCTGGCGGGATTCGAGAGCCGTGAGCATGGTGGTGGGGTCAGCGTGCTGGCAGGCTGTCTTGAGGCTGCGCAGATCACTCCACCCGAGAAGCGCCATGACATCCTTGTCTGGCGCCCCCTTGAGTTCTGTGGCCGCTTTTCTGCGGAACGGGTGCCAAAAGCCGCCCTCCTGCGGCTCTAGCCCAGCCAGCTTTTCGGCCTCTCGCAGCCATCTGTCCGCGAGGTGGCGGTCCATCGGCTTTGACGGGTCTTTCCGGCAGGTAATCCCTTTTGTTTGACCGTTCAACGCTTTTCGTGGTAGGCTCGATAAAGTAAACACGCCTCGACAAAGGTACGAGATTGCTCTTGAGAGTTTTGGGTCCGGTTTGACAGAAGAAGAAGCCAGAAAAGGGGGAGTTATGCGTCGACTCGAGCATCTGTCAGTCGCCCTCGCGGTCGTGTTCACCATGACCGCACTTTTTGCATGTAGCTCGAGACAAGCCCGCCAACAGGAGGGCGAGCAGTGGCACGGTCGCGTTTATACGGCAGTAGGTGGGGGGCAGTTCGCCGAGGAGAACTCGGTGGCCAATGCAACGATGACGCGGCTCCCAGACTTGTCGGTACGAGCTACTCTTACGCTGCGGGGAGGCCTTGCTGCGGGAAGCTATCCGTGGCACGTCCACGTGGGCCGATGCGGCTCCGATGGGCCGATACTGGGCAATCCTGACGACTACCCGCCGCTGGTTCCGAGCTCGACCGAGGGACAAGACAACGCCACGGCGAGGTTCGAAGCCACGCTCGAGCCAGGAGCTGACTACTACGTCAATGTGCACGAGTCCGAGGAAGAGATCGGTAACATTGTCGCCTGCGGAAATCTAGAGATCGGCTGATGTACAGCGCTTCTTGAGAGAACCGTGTCGCGGCGAGAGGCCTGATGACCTGGGGCCCCAAGAGCCATCGTCGGTTCGATTCCGATCAGCTCCACCAGACTCTGTTTGGAAGGACTCTTTGGGCGCGTCGTTAGGGAAGCCTGACGGCGCGCCGTTTTCGTCGTTCGTCGACGATCTACGGGGCATGCCCCGGTGACTCCCGCCACGCCCAAACGATCTAGGTCGTCGTTTTACGAAGATGTCTACGCGATGGTTCGACGTGTCCCTCGCGGGAGAGTGGCAACCTACGGTCACATAGCGGCGCTATGCGGCAAACCGAGAGCGGCTAGGACCGTGGGGTGGGCGCTCCACGCGCTTCCGGAAGACGCTGATGTCCCGTGGCAGCGGATAATCAACGTGCATGGGGAGATCTCAATCGGCAAGGTCGGGATTCCGCCAGAGCTTCAGCGAGCCCTGCTCGAGCGGGAGGGCGTTAAGTTCGATCTCGACGGACGGGTGGATTTCGAGCGTTGGGGCTGGCTCGGTCCCGACATCTCAACTGAAGCTGCCGCCGAAGTGGATTAGTGCGACTAAACGGCGAACCTGTTTTGCCGGTCCTAGAAACGCCGCGTAGCTTCGCCAACCTATGACTAACGAAAAGACCACGACCATCGCTCTGCCCGATGGGGCCACACTTGACATGGCGGCCGGTTCAACGCCGCTCGACGTCGCAAGCCGGATCGGCTCCGGTCTCGCTCGGGCGGCGTTGGCGGCGGAGGTCGACGGGCAACCCTACGACCTAGGTCGGCCGCTGGAGCGCGACTCCCAACTCCGGATCCTGACCAGCCGTGACCCCGAGGCGCTCGATATCTTCCGTCATTCCACCGCCCATCTCATGGCCCAGGCGGTTCAGCGGCTGTGGCCCGAGACCAAAGTGACGATCGGTCCCGTAATAGCCGATGGCTTCTACTACGATTTCGATCGCGACCCGCCATTCACGCCGGAAGATTTCGAGGCGATCGAGGCGGAGATGGCCAAGATCGCTAAGGAGAACCTGGAGATCACCCGCGAAGTTGTGTCCCGCGACGAGGCGGTGGCGCTGTTTCGTGAGCTCGATGAGCCTTACAAGATCGAGATCATCGAGGACCTACCACCGGACGAGACCTTGACGCTGTACCGCCAGGGGGAGTGGATCGACCTCTGTCGCGGCCCGCACGTGCCGGCCACCGGCAAGTTGGGGATTTATCGGTTGTTGTCTACCGCTGGGGCTTATTGGCGCGGCGATGAGCGGAACAAGATGCTCACCCGGATCTATGGGACCGCTTTCTTCGACAAAGCTGAGCTGGAGCAGCACCTGGAGCGGATCGAGGCTGCCAAAGCGCGTGACCATCGTCGGCTTGGTCGCGAGTTGGATCTTTTCTCGTTTCATCCCAACGCGCCGGCGAGCCCGTACTTTCATCCCAAGGGCGCCTGGATCTACAACCGGCTACAAAGCTTCATGCGCGAACTGTTCGCAACTGAGTGGCCACACGACGAAATCGTCACCCCGCAGATCTACGATGTAGAACTCTGGCACCGGTCGGGCCACTACGACAACTACCGCGAGCACATGTACTTCACCGCTGCGGATGACCGCGAAATGGCGATCAA
Source organism: Gemmatimonadota bacterium (assembly GCA_039588915.1). Classification (GTDB taxonomy): domain Bacteria; phylum Gemmatimonadota; class Gemmatimonadetes; order JACCXV01; family JAHWKZ01; genus CAMYLR01. Next base: position 9,548 of record JBDGYV010000003.1, on the reverse strand, counting down.
ACCGATGAACTGCCCGGCGTCGACGTTCGTATACTCGAGTCGCAAGCGATCGTATCGAGACCTGCCAATCCGGTATACGGACTTCGGTCGATTGCACCGGTACGAAAAGTCGGGCGTCATCAGCGGGCTTCTGCGCGTGCGTACGTTTGTTCAAGACGACGCACACATCTTCTGCACACCCGATCAGATTCAGGCCGAGGTGACATCCTTGCTCGGACTCGTAGAGTTCGTGCTTGGGGATGTCTTCGGGTTCGAGATCGAGGTGGAGCTATCGACCCGCCCAGATTCGTACATTGGTACCGATGAGATGTGGGATCGGGCCGAGGCGGTACTCGAGCAGGCGTTGGTCGATAACGAGCGGGAGTTCACCATCAGCGCCGGCGAGGGGGCGTTCTACGGCCCCAAGATCGACTTTCAGGCCACGGACGCACTAGGGCGCCGGTGGCAGTTGGCGACGATCCAGTTGGACTTCAACCTGCCGGAGCGTTTCGACCTGCACTACACCGCCTCTGACGGGAGCGAGGAACGACCGGTCGTCATCCATCGAACGATCCTCGGATCGATCGAGCGGTTCTTGGGTGTTCTCATCGAGCATTATGGAGGAGCGTTTCCTACGTGGTTAGCGCCCGAGCAAGTGCGCATCATTCCGGTGAGCGACCAGTTCAATGATTACGCCGAGAGTGTTGCCACTCATCTACGTCGCCACGAGGTCCGAGTGCACGTGGACGACCGGAGAGAGGGCGTGGGTTACAAGGTGAGGGATGCCGAGACCCAGAAGATTCCGTACATGGTCGTCGTCGGCGAGCGTGAGCTGGGGATAGGGCATGTCAGCGTTCGATCCCACGTGGAAGGGGAACTGGGGTCGATGGAGATTGATCACTTCGCGCGTCGGATCATGGAGGAGGGTGCGGCACCTCGACCTGGGGTCGCTGGCTAGTCGGCCAGGGAAACGGATTCCCCAAAGCCTCGGGGGTCGGACGATATCGGCAACGGACTCGTTGGGTAGGGATCCGAATCGCAAAGCCGCATGGGTGCTAAGTCGTTCCATTGGTGGCTGGTAAACAGCGAAGCAAGCACGCGGGCCTGGGGTCGACCGGGACCGACCTCAAACATGCCCCCGATGTACGCGGTCCAGCCATTCTGACGACATAGGTCCAGACAACGCAACGCTTCGAGTGGGCCGCCCATGCGGGGCGCTTTGACGTTGATCGCCGCGGGTCGAAAAGCGGGCCCAGCCAAGTCAGCGATTCGCGTTGCATAACCGTCCACCGCCACTCGCTCGGCCCATGCACTCGATTGGCCGCTGTCGCTAAGCGCTTCCAGGGGTGGATCTTCCAGCCAGGCCTCTGGCAAGTACCGATGCGCGAGCGCCACAGAGTGACCTGTGCCCTGACGCTTGAAATCGACGATCCTCACTCGGTCGATAACAGCCAACTCCGACCACGTTGCTTCCGGCCATCCGTCGACCGGGACGTCAAGCTTGAGGGTGGCGTTTGGCTCAGCGTTTAGAATTGTTCGCACCGCTGCCAGCGGTCCACCGACGGTTTTCGACAGGTCGTGACCGATCGACCAACAAAAGGTCACCGGCTCTGCCGGCAGCGCGGCGATCGCAAACAGATTGCTTTCGCCTTGACGCAACGCCAGGTCGATGGCCGCCGCCTCGATCGCGGCCCGGTGGTGTGCGACCAAGTCCTGCTCCAGTTGCTCACTGAGCTCACCGACCGTCGTGCGGCTGGCGGCAACCGCGTCTTGCACGGTGTCCCTGAAAGTCGTTTGGTCCTCGGGTGTCCAATCGACGTTTTCGCCGCGGCCGAGGTATCCACCCCCGATCAGTACGACTGTGCCGGTGGGTCTGGGTGCTCCACCGTAGTAGCCGACCGCCGGCACTGAGCCGATCTCGATCCGACACTCTTCGACGTCGAGTGGTAGTCCTGCCAGTCGTTTGGCGAGTTCTCCGGGTTGGATCAAGCGTCCCGGGCGCAGCGGAAACCGGCGAAGATCTGTCGCCGCTCGGGAAGATCCCAGTTGCGGAAGGTGTTTCGAGCTACCGATCGACCGGTGGCCCATGAGCCTCCGCGAAGGACACGGTAGCCCTGGCCGAAGTGGATTGCGGAGTATTCCGGGTACGGGTAAGCCTCGAAGCCCGGGTAGCCGTCTAGCTCGCTGGCCGTCCACTCCCAGACGTCGCCCAGCATGTGGTGACAACCATAGAAGGAACGGCCGGCAGGAAACGCACCGACGGGGGCGGGACCGAAGATCTCCGCACCGAGGTTGGCGTGATGCACTTCGGGTTGACTGTCGCCCCACGGAAAGCGGCGAGCGAGCCGCGCTTCGGGATCCCACGCAGCGGCCTTTTCCCATTCGGCTTCGGTTGGCAATCGCTTTGATACCGAGCGTGCGTAGGCACGCGCCTCATACCAGGAAACGTGCTGTACGGGTCGCGTGGGGACCAATGGCTCGGGGCGTCCGAATTCAACGACCTCCCAGCCGATTGCCGAGCGGCGCCAACCCAGCGGTTGCTCGACTTGATGTTCTATCCGCCATGTCCATCCTTCGTCGCACCACCATTCGCGCCGTTCGTAGCCACCCCGGTCGACGAATTGAAGAAACTGCCCGGCTGTGACCGGGGCAGTGTCGATCCAGAATGCCTCGACGTCGACCCAGTGCGCGGGTCGTTCGTTGTCGTAGGTGTCGGCCTCTCGATTGGTGCCCATTGGGAATGCCCCCGAAGGAATAACGACCATTTCCGTGTCGGGTGGCAGCGGTGCCTTGGGCAGTCGATCCCCGTAGGCTGGCTCGTACACGAAGTTCTCCATTCGGGCGATCGACTGGAGTATCGTTTCCTGGTGTTGATGCTCGTGCTGTACAACCAGCCGGTACACGAAGCCTCCCCTCGTGAGTCGCTGGTCCGCGTTCAGGTCCGCCTCCCGAGCACGTTTCAAGGCTTTGCGACGTACGCTTCTGAGTTGACGCATGATTTCATCGACTGCCGGCAGTTTGAGCTCCCCGCGGGCCGTGCGGGGCGTAGCGACCGCATCGTAAGCGTCGGGAAGTTGATCGCGAACCTCGCCATTGTTGCCGAGCCCGTCGATCGCGTCGACCAACCACAGCTCCTCGAACTCAGCGATGTGACATAGATCCCAGGCGATAGGGCTCAGGATCGGAAGGACTTGTTGCTTCAGCTGGTCATCGCTCAGGCTGCTCAGGAGCCCAAGTGTCTGACTGCGTGCTGCACGAAGCTCGGCCGCGAACGGTGTCCAGCGTGGTGGTCCACCGGTAGCAGTGATGCGGCGAGACAGTAATAAACCGAAACGCTGCTCACGATCGGTGAACGCGCTCTCAAGCTGGAGACCAAACCGTGCCAAGTCGGACTCGATCTTCGCCAGTTGGTATTTGCGGCTGATCTCGGTGAGCACCATCTCGCCAGCAGCGATCCGAAACTTTCGGTCGATCGATGGAAGCTCGACGATTACTTCCTGCCTAAAGCGGGCGTAGATCTCTATGCGCTCCAGTCGATCGTTCCAGAAAGCGACGTGATCGATCGCGTCGACCGGGACCTCACACCCCAACTCGCGATTCATACGATGGAACAGGTTGCGGGTGAAAGCCGCGCTTACGCCGGCGGCATCGTTGTAGGCAGCCTCCAATTGATCGACGTCTTTAATCAAGTCGACGCCCAGCAGGAATGCGTCGTCGGGTGAGAGACACGATCGAAGCCGGGCCAGGAAAGTGTCGGTTTGCTCGAGATTGAAGTTGCCGATCGAAGAGCCCAGGAAGACCAGACACAGCGGTTGATGCTTGCCCAATAGGTCGAGCCCGCGCTCGTAGGATGTCGCTAGCCCGGTGACGAAAAGCCCAGGCAGCTGGGTCGCCAGCCGCTCGGCCGCCTGAGCCAGCACGGAAGGGTCAATGTCGAGTGGCAGATACTCTGCGCTTCCGTCGGCCTCGAGCCATGCCTTGAGCAGTCGTCGCGTCTTGACCGCCGTGCCGGCACCGAGTTCCATGAGTGGTAGGGGCCCCACCGCTCGTCGAATCGCATCGGCCTGCTGCTCGAGTATCTCGGTTTCCGCGCGGGTCAGATAGTACTCGGGTTGTTGGGTGATATCGGTGAACAACTCACTACCGGCCTCGTCGTACAGGTATCGGCAGTGAAGCCATCGCGGGTGGTCGGAGAGGCCGCGAGCCACGCTGTAGGCGAAGGCCTCCGTGGAGATCGGCGTCTGGTCGACATGAACCACCCACCCGTCTCCCCGCTGCGTGGTGAACGCCGGCGCTCCGGGACGGGTGAAGAGCAACTCGACCGCTTGGGTGATGGTCGCCATGGCTCCCTATATTAGCCTCGGAACGTGGACAAGCACGTCAGCTCAGTTCCGGTCGAATTCGAGGCCGTCACCTACTCGATCGATAGTCGGCACACGATTCTCGATCGTTTCACGCTCACGGTCAACGAGCGAGAGACGATCGTTCTCGTCGGTCGGTCGGGGGCCGGGAAGACGACCGTCCTCAAACTGGTGAACCGACTGCTTGATCCGACGGTGGGTACGGTGCGCGTGTGCGGTCGGCCGACGTCGGATTGGGATCCGGTGGAGTTACGTCGGAACACCGGTTACGTGATCCAGGAAATCGGTTTGTTCCCGCACATAACGGTGGCCGACAACGTGGGGTTGGTTCCGGCGCTACTGGGCTGGGACTCGCACCGGATCGAGGAGCGCACGCGGACGCTGCTCGAGATGGTGGGTCTTCCGGCCGACGCATACGCGTCACGTCGACCGCACCAACTCTCCGGCGGCGAACGCCAGCGAGTCGGTGTCGCGCGAGCGTTGGCCGCTGATCCGCCGCTGCTGTTGCTGGATGAGCCGTTCGGCGCACTGGACCCGGTGACGCGAGCGAACCTCCAGCGCGAGTTCAAGACGCTCATGCGGCGGCTCGGTAAGGCTGCGCTGTTCGTCACCCACGATGTTCGTGAGGCGCTTGTCGTCGGCGATCGAGTTGGACTGTTGACCGCTGGTACGCTGAGTGCGCTGGAGGCACCGGATGCCTTTCTCGCCGCGGACCATCCTGAGATTCGGGCGCTGGCCGAGATCTTCAAGGGTCGGCCAGGTGGTAGCGATGCTTGAGCTGTGGCGATACGTCGCAAGTCATCGCCAAGAGATCGCCGGCCTGACGCTGGAACATCTAGTGCTGGTGGCGGTCTCTGTTGGCGGAGCCATTCTCATCGGGGTGCCGCTGGGTATCTGGGCCACGCGGAGCCGTCGTGCAGAGCGCCCGGTGATGGGGCTCGCCAACGTCGTCCAAACGATTCCCAGTCTCGCGATGTTCGGTTTTCTGATCCCGCTTCCGCTGTTGGGTGGCGTGGGCGCAAGTACCGCCATCGTGGCGCTCACCCTGTATGCGATCTTGCCGATTGTCCGTAACACTTACGCGGGGATTCGAGGAACGGATCCAGCTCTGCGCGAAGCGGCGAGGGGAATGGGAATGACCGATCGACAGCTCTTGACCCGTGTGGAGCTGCCGTTGTCCGCGGGCGTCATTCTGGCTGGCGTCCGGGTCGCGACCGTCACCTCGGTAGGGATCGCCACGATCGCGGCCGCGATCGGAGCCGGCGGACTTGGCGTCTACATCTTTCAGGGGCTAGCGATGGTGAACGATACGGTGATCCTGGCTGGAGCGCTGCCGGCAGCGTTACTGGCGTTGCTGGCTGACGGATTGCTGAGCGCCATGGAAAAGAGGTTGACCGTTGCGCCAACCGAAACGGAGGATCGCGGTCGTTGAGTGGGCGCGGGCGGCACGCCATCTTGGCGCTCTGGACGACAGCGATGCTCAGTGGCTGCACGCCCGGCGATGCGATTGTCGTCGGCTCGAAGAACTTCACTGAGCAGAATATCCTGGGCGAGATCGTGGCGCAAAAGTTGGAGGCGCTTGGCGTTTCGGTAGAGCGTCGATTTCACTTGGGTGGCACATTTGTCTGTCACCACGCCCTTATGAACGATGAGATCGACGTTTATGTGGAGTACACCGGAACCGCGCTAATGGCGATCCTCGAGCTTCCGGTCGATAGTGATCCCGAGCGAGTGTATCAAGCAGTCAGCAGTGCCTATCGAGAGCGGTGGAACCTCGAGTGGGCAAACCCGCTGGGGTTCGAGAACACGTTCGCGCTAGTTGTTCGCCGCGCCGATGCTGCGGCACACGGTTTCACGTCAATCGCCGATCTCGCTCCCCGAGGGGCCGATCTGGTCGCCGGATTCGGACCCGAGTTCATGGCTCGTCCCGATGGGTATCCTGGTCTCCAAGACAAATACGGCTTGGAGTTCGGCTCGATCCGGCAACTTGACCTAGGGCTGATGTATCGGGCGCTTGCCGACCACCAGATCGACGTTGCGGTCGCCAACTCGACGGATGGTCAGATCGCAGGTTTGGATCTGCTCGTCCTCGAGGACGACCGGAACTACTTCCCGCCATACCAAGCGGCAGCCGTATCGCGGCGGGTAACGCTGGAGAGGGAACCTCGTCTCGTGGAGGCTCTTACCGATCTCGCTGGTGCCATTAGCCCGGAGACGATGCGTAATCTCAACTACGAGGTCGACGTCGAGGGCCGGGACGTGTCCGAGGTAGTGCGGTTATGGCTGGATGAGCGGGCTGGCATGAATGGTCTTCAGCCGTAGATTAGAATAACGAATGCACACACAGCTTCTGCACACGATGCTTCGGGTCACCGACCTCGAACGGTCGGTCGAGTTTTACACCAAGGTCCTCGGCCTCACGGAGCAGCGTCGGAAGGTGCTCGAAAAGGCGGACGCGACGCTGGTCTTTCTGGTCGATGAACAGGGCCACCATGCAATCGAGCTCACCTACAATCACGATGGTCGGAGCTACGAGTTGGGAAGCCAGTTTGGGCATCTGGCTTTTGGCGTCGCTGACCTCGACGCTGCCGGCGAATTGCTTCAGGGTCTCGGGTTGAGCTTTGACCGAGGACCATACCTGGTCAGCGAAGATGGCCCACGGATAGCCTTCATCCGCGATCCGGATGGAGTCGAGCTGGAGTTGATCGAAGTCGGTTTATCGTCTCCGCTGGTGCCAGGTAAACGCTAACCAGGCATATCGTTCGATCGAAATCCGATGCTGAATCGGCTGGAACAGAGCCGCTCGTCCTCATGAGCGGCAGTATCAGTGGTGCGTTCTGATGAGACGCATTGTGAATCGAGGCGTTTGGGCTTGGGTCGCTCTGTTCTCTGGGTGGCTGCTCTTCTATTGGCTCACGGCGCCGGCCGTGCACATTGAGGCTGATGATGCATACGAGTACGCGTACGATGTAGAGCAGTATCCCTTCTGGCGTCTGGCCCATCCGTATCATCCGCTCCACTTACCCCTGATGCGCTTGCTGTTCGTTCTTGGCAAGTCGACAGGCGTTGTTGATCGCTCATTTCAGCTAGTAGTCGTATTTGGAGCTGTGTTCGCTGCTGCAGCAGTGGTGTTGTTTTCATTGGTCTTGTGGAAGCGGATCGGTGTCCGAAGGCGGCCGGCCATTGTGGCCGGTGGGTTATTGGGGTTCTCGTACGGTTTTTGGCGATACGCAGCCGAGGTTGAGACCTACGCGCTTGCTTTCTTATTGGCTCTGAGCCTCGTCTGGTGGACGTTTAAGAGGCAGTCCTCGGTCAAGCACGCTGCGGTCGGTGGACTGTTCGGCGTGCTAGCAGTGCTCGGTCATGTACTAAACCTCATCCCAGCCTTGGGATCGGTGCCGCTGTATCTGGGTCTGCGAAATGGGAAGAAGCACGTAGCTGCGTATCTAGCGGTCTTTATTCTCGCCTGCGCGCCCGCCGCGTACACGATCGGGAGTTTGGCTCGAGTCGAGTATCCGGGGGAAATGATGCTGGAGCAGCCGGGGCATCGTCAGATCATGCGTGTGGAACAAAAGGACTTGCTTCATGGCACATTGGTATTCGGACACGTTGTGGCAACCGGCAATTTCCTTTTTGCCTTCCCACAATTTCGTTCCTGGATAGGTGAGCGGTTTCCCAATCGCCGATTGGAGGGGGAGAAGCTTCTCGGTGCTGGGGCTCGGCCGCACACAGGGAGACTAGGTTCGCTCACCCTTATGATTGTGATACTTGCGTTTGGCTGGACACTCTACGGTGGTATAACTCGCGGCTTACCACCACTCTCTGATCCGGTCGTGTTGGCGAGCCTTTTCTGGTTAATCTCGTATGTACCAATAATCGCTTATGAGGAAGCTTGGGATCAACCCGAAGCTTGGCTACTTGCACTGGTTCCGTCTTGGTTGCTTTTTGCGCGGTTGGTTCACGTTGGATCCCGCGGGAGAGGCATCCTACTCGTATCTGTGCTTCCGGGTGCGCTACTTCTCCACAATGGCATCGGTGGTATGGCGATGCTAAAGGACCCAGAGTTAGATCGTCATCGGCTCAAAGCGCGTTGGTTGCTTGAGAATGCGAAGGAGGAGGACGTGATTCTGACTTCCGAGAGCGCTGGATTCTCTAGATACCTTCTGTACTATTCTAGCGCTGAGGTCATGACCCTCCACCAGCGGAGTGCTTTCGAAGTCGCCGAAATCCACGAGGCATTGATGCGTTCACCTGATCGTGTTTTTGTCACCGGAGAGGTGGTCGATCCACCGGATTTCATGAGACGATCACCAGAGTCTTGGATGCGAGATTCGGACTGGGTTGTTGAGCTGTTTCGTGGGTCGACGAGACAGGTTCATCAGGACGATTGGGGTGGTGTTTTTCGTCTAGCTAATTCCCAAGCCGCTGATACGACGGTCGGGCAGTGACACAGCGCTGAGCTTTGACCGCGGGTCATACCAGTTCAGCGAAGATGGCCCACGGATAGCCTTCATCCGCGATCCGGATGGAGTCGAGCTGGAGTTGATCGAAGTCGAGCCAGCCTCCTAGACGCTACTTCACCCAAGAACTGTAACAGCTTGAGTTGTACGTGGTTGCTGCAACCAACGTGATTCGTGCGACCAGCATGATTGGCCGACGCGATTCTCACCCCCCGGGGGCGGTGAACCCGTCGACCCAGGTATGGGAAACTTTTTTCACACTTATGGCAAGAAAATACACTCAAATGTAAAATACTTTTACCAAACTGAAAAACCTTGCCACAACTCTTGATCGTCTTGCATGGTTCGGGTAAAGTGAGACACCCCCCGAAGAAGACCCCTTCCAGTCGGTGACAGAGACTGATCAAGGGAGAATTGGTTAGTTCAACCCGTCGCTTGGGGAACATTGGAGGGAGTGCTGACAATGCTCTCTGTCGTGTTACCGGCCTACAACGAGGCCCCTTGCCTGGATGGACTACTGGAGCGAATCAGCCGCGTCGTTGCTCCAGTTGTACCGGAATACGAAATCGTGGTCGTGGACGACGGGTCTACCGACGAAACACTCGCGGTAGCCGAGGCGGCGGCGAAACGCCTCCCGGTCCGTCTCGTTCGGCATCCGCGAAACCTTGGGTATGGCCGCGCCCTGCGGTCGGGATTCGAGGCCGCACTCGAACGGGGCGACATCGTCGTGACTTTAGATGCCGACGAC
>JBDGYV010000002.1:0-97020 GCA_039588915.1 Gemmatimonadota bacterium | reverse complement strand
GTCGTGGTGATCATCGGCATTCTGGCCGCAATCGCGATCCCGCGCTTCGCCAGCACCAAGGAGAAGGCGTTTGACGCGGCGGCCAAGAGCGACCTGAGAAACGCCATGACGTCGCAGGAAGTGTATTTCGCCGAGAACCAGACGTACGCCACTGACCCGGCCGATCTGGACCTTAGTTCGTCGCAGAACGTGACGCTGGACATTGACTCAGCGGATGCGACCGGTTACACGATGTCCGCGCAGCACGGTGCGAGCAGCAACGACTGGTGCGTGGATTCGACCGTCGGTGTTATGGGCGCCTGTCCGTAGTCGTCTGACAGTTATCGGGCCACGGAAGCGACGCGGGAGCCCTGGTTCTCGCGTCGTTTTTGTTTTGCTACCCGTCTTGAGGTAAAGAACACTCACCGCAACACGGTACTCGGCGTCGGACATTTGACGCTTTGACCTCGCTTTCTCGTGTCGCAGCTCTCCATGTCGGGGGGCATCGGCATCGGTCCTCGTCTTGCGTGGGCGCGCCCCCATGGTCACCCGCACCCAACTGGGTGTCACCGTTCTCGAGCTAGTGGCGGTTTCGATCGTTGCCGCCGTGCTCCTCGCGCTCGCCGTACCGGCGATCTTCCGCGTCGAGCGACGGCTTGGTGCCTATGTGGCAGCCAGCACTTTTCGCAGCGACGTCACCGGCGCTCGTCAGCACGCGATCCTGAACGGGGCCACCGTGAGGGTCGTGCTCGACACGCTCATCGCGGCTTACCACGTTGAGGACGTCGATCGGCGGATCCTGCGTCGTCGCCAGTTGCGTGATGAGTTGGTGCTGAAGACGACCGCCTACCGACAGGAGATCCTGTTCAGCCCGCGGGGCACGAGCAACCTGTACAGCACGACTTGGATCGGCGTGCAGCGCGACCCGGATGGACGTTGGTACGGGCTCCGCGTGCTGCCCTCTGGCGCGATCGAGGATCGATGAAGACACCGGGGGGATGGACGCTCGTGGAAGTCGTAGTGGCGCTGCTGTTGCTCACAGTCGGTGGGTTGGCGCTCGCCGGCAGCGCGACTCACGCGCACGCCGCGCGTGAGCGAGCACTCAGGTCTGCGCTCGCGTTGACCGCAGCTGAGTCGTGGATCGAAACCTGGCGCGCCGGTCCGTGGGTTGCAGGACCGAAGATCGGCACGGCACCGGCAGCTTGGGGGGTGGTGACCGGTAGCGTCGAGTGGACGGTCGGGCGGGTGGCACCCTGTCTGAGCGAAGCTCGCGTGCGTGTTGTGGCCGGCACCCGAACGCCGGTCACCGCGACACTTGTCACTCGCCGCTTTCGCGAGTCCGTGGCAGGATGCTGAGATCCTCGCGCCTAAAGCGGGCCGGTTTCACCGTGGTCGAGCTGTTGGTGGCCGCGACCGTTGGTCTGTTCGTGACCGGCGCGGCGATCTCGCTTTGTTGGACCGGCAACCGAATCGTTGCCGGCTTGCTCGAATCTCAGCGCGCGTGGCAGGAGACGCGAGCCGCGGCAACGCTCTGGACAGCCGAGTTGCGTGGAGCCGGCTACGATCCGACGTCGACCGCCGGCGCCGGGGTAAGCCGCGCCCGGCCGGATACGTTGGAGTTCTCCGCCGACTGGAACGCCAGCGGGGCGGTGACACCAACCGCTGGCAACCCGAGTGAGCGGCTCGCGTATGCGCTCGGCGTCGGAGCATGGAAGCGCGGCGTCAACGGAGGCCCGCGGTTGCCCGCCGCGTGGCCTGACTCGGCCAGGTTCTCGTACTTCGATGGTTTGAACGCTGATCTTGGCGCATCGCCCGACCCAGCCGCCATTCGGTCAGTCGAGGCCCGTGTTTTTCTGGCTTCGCCACGCGCCGGCCCGGCTCTTGTCGTCAGATGGCGGGTGGCGCGAAGGAACTTTCGCACACCGTGAGGCGAGGACCGGCTGGCACTGCACTCCCGGTGGTCCTGTGGGCCTTGGTCATCCTGGGTGCACTGTCCACGGCGGCCTTTGTAAGCGCGATGCTGGATCTTAGACTCGCGCTTCACCACCAGGATTTTGCGGCCGCCTTGAGCAGCGCCGAGACTGGGCTCGCCGAAGCGCTGGCGGCAGTGGCACGACAACCCACCCGTGCGGCTGCACCCGACAGCGTCCGCGGCGCCATCGGGTCCGGCACCTACCGGGTCCGATGGGAACCGGCTGTGGGGGGGTTCAGGGTGGTGGCGACCGGCGTCCGGGGATCGGCCGAGCGGCGGGTGGAAGCATGGGTCTCGTTTGATGCTGGGGGTGGGTTGCGGATTTCGGCCTGGCGGGAGGTTCGGTGAGGGTCTCCTGCCGCCACCGCCGGCTGTAACTCCTTGAATTGAACAGGATTGGAACCCATAAACGAGCATCGGAACGGATTTTGCATCTTCCGTAGCGCGGGATCGCTTGCAACGGCTCAACCTACGCCCGGGAACGATGCATCGCGCACGTGGCAACAACGTCCAAGGCCGAATCGTGAGACGCGAGACTGGTGTTACGCTGGTCGAGACGCTCACGCTCGTGGCTTTGATCGGGATCCTCGCCGCCATCGCGCTTCCCAGCCTGGCGCCCTCTTCCGCGCCGTATGACGTAGTTCGGGAAGCCCGCCGTGCTCACTCGGCCTTGGTCGAAGCGCGCAGCCGGGCTACCGCCGAGCAGCGGGATTACCGGTTCTCAGTGTCCGGGGGAAACAGCTACCAGGTCGAGTACGACAGCGGCTCGGGTTGGACATCGTTTCGACCGGCGGTCGATCTGCCTGATCGTATCGCGATGACGATCGGGGGGAACGCCAGCGGGGCCATCGTGTTCAAACCGCACGGTTGGGTCGAAGGCCCGGCGGCGGTCGCAATGGACGACGGGCGGTCCTATCAGCGGGTCAGCGTTCTCGCGAGCGGGCTGGTCCGCTGGGAGGGGCCCACCCCGTGAGATTGCCAGGGCTTGGACGGGTTGGCGCGACCGACGGCTTCACTATCGTCGAGTTCGCGGTCGCGCTGGTGATTTTCGCGATCGGGATCCTCGGGGTCTCGGGTCTGCTGCTGACGGTCATTCACGCCAATCGTGGCGCTAGCAACCGTACCCGCGCCGACCAGTTGCTCTACGAGAAAGTCGAGGAGTTCCAATTGACGTCGTTCGCGACTATCGAAGGTGGCGCGGATCAAACCTCGGTTGGTGACGTCGTTTTCACGCGCACGTGGACGGTGACCAACGACGCTCCGATCGAGAACGTGACCACGATCGAGATCGCTGCGCAGTGGAGCGAGCGAGACGAGACGTTCACCGTCCAGACAGCCACCATGAGGAGTCGCGATTGACGGTGGATTCTAGATCCATCGCCGGCTTCACTCTGATCGAGCTGCTCGTCGCGGTGGTCATAATCGCGATCCTCGGCCTCGCTGCGCTCAACCAGTTTGTTGCCCAACACCAAGCCTATGTCGCCCAGAATGACGGCGTCCGCACCGCACAGAATGCTCGCGCTGGCTTCGACATGCTCATTCGGGAGGCGAGGAACGCCGGCTACGATCCACGCGGGACAACGGGCGCATCCATTACGCACTGGACGGCCGATAGCTTTGGATGGACCGCCGATCTAAACGCGGACGGTGACCTCAATGACGTGGGAGAAGACGTCTTGTACTTCTTCCAGGCCGACCCGGGGGCGATGGTCCGGCGGGAGGGATTAGTGGAAGTCGAGATGACGGACGGCGTGAGCGATCTCTCGTTCGGGTACTTCGCTGACCCCGGTGGGACCGCAGCCCAATCGATGAACGCCATTGAATTGGTCACAGTCACGATGACCTATCTCACGGCCGAAGGTACGCTTCCAGGGGCGCTCCGGACTCAAGTCGCGGTTCGAAACGCCATCTACGAATGACAAAGACGAGAGCACAAACGGTTGGCCCGGCTGGTCGAGCGGGGTTTGCGTTGCCAGCCGTACTCGCGCTGTTGGTGGCGCTGTCACTGGTCGGAAGCGCAGCCGCGATTCTGACATCGACCGACGTGCGGGTGGCGGGGCTCTACACGCTGTCGAACCGTGCCGGTGCCGCAGCCAACGCTGGGCTCGAGCACGCCGTGGCGCACTTCGGCGTGAGCGGCCCCGATGATGGGTGGCCGGTTGCCGGGTCGATTGGTGGCTACGACTACAGCGTGGCGATCACCCGCGACTCGTTCAATTTCGGGGCCGGCCAGCTGCCGGTGTCGTGGAGCGCCACAGCGGGATACAACACCGACGATGACGGGCAGCCCGTCTGGGTGTTGAGTTCGTTGGCGACCCGGGGACCGTATCAGGCGTCGCAGGAGCTGCGGTTGAGTGTCGGCGGAGGGACGTTTCAAGCGAGCGCGCCCTTCACATCGAGCTCGAGCCTGAAGGTTCGGGGCAACGTCACGATCTCGGGGATCGATGCGTCGGGCGATGACTCTTGTGGCGGTGACAAGCCGGCCGTCGTCTTGACCAATCCAGACGACGATGTCGACAGCGGTGGATCGGTAGACTTCGAGGGAGACGAGGCCTACACCGACAGCGTTCCGCCGTACGTCGGACACGACGCGACGACAATGTTCAACACGCCCGAGGAAGTCCTGGGGCTCGACCCCGGTGCGCTGGATGGTTATCAGCAGACCGGTCAAGAGTTCGATGCCGATCCACCTGATACGCTGTCGGGCGTCACATACGTCACGGATAATTTTGGTTCTAACGGAGCCGGCTCCAGTGACATCGATGGATCGGGCGTGCTGATTGTCCACAACCCACTCTACGATTCGCGCGAGCACGACCCGAGCCATCCCCTGTACGATCCCGTCAAGGCCGCTGACCCGGCATACGCTCCGGCCACACTTGGGAACATTTCAAAGGGAACGTTTAACGGCATCGTCATCGCCGACCGGATCGACAAGCTGACCGGCAAGACGAAGATCTTTGGTTCGGTGGTCATACTGCGACGGGTCGACGACGGCAACAACGTGGCCACTGGTCAGACCCTCATCCAGTACTCATGTAGCGCGATTCAGACCTCGACGGGAGGGTTGGGAGGGCCGCGGCGATTGGCCTGGTCTGCTCGCTAGCTAGCTATCGAACCGCAATCGCTATTGCCAGCTACCCTGGGTTAGACGCCAGACACGAACCTCGCCCTGCCGAGACAACGTGACCGCTCGGATCTCTTCGCTCACCTGATGGCGAACGATGATGAGTCCAACACCGGTGTCGCTAGTGTCTGGCCAGAACGCACGGCCACGAGGATCGAAGCCGACCCGCCCAGTCAGCAAATCGACCGACACCGGCATCGGGGGTGCGATCCCGTCGCTCGCCGACTCGAAGGTCAGCTGAGGGGGCAACGCCCGCCCAGAGACGCCGCCGACGACGTCGGGGAACGGAATGCGCGTTTTGGCAACGCCTTCTGCGGTTGATGCGGGTGGGTCGGTGGCCGAGATGTACGCGGTGTAGCTACCGGTTGCGCCGTTCGGTTCGAGCTCGAGGTAGACCGGTTGGCTGAGCGTGATCGCTCGATAACGCGCCAGACGCGCCGTCCATGCTAACAGCTCGGCCTCATCGGTCACGATAGAGGCCGGCGTGGGCTCCAGCAGCCGCGGAATTGAGAACCCCGCCAGCAGCCCCATCAAGGTGAGGGCGACGACAGCCTCAGCGATCGTCACGCCCCGGCGCGCGGCCCACCGATCCCTCGATCCAGGCCGGGTCTCGTCAACTTTGCGGGTTAATTGATCCAGCTTCATTCTCACGCTCGCCGACCTGAGCGGCAAATATCGCGCCGCTTTCCGCCACAAACGCCAAAGAAAGCCGCCTTCTGGGTCTCTACCAAGACGCACGAACCGTTTTGGCGACCCACTCGTCGGTTCGGCGGTAATCCGCCACAAACCGCTATGTCAATGGCGTATCGCTAGATGGCCATGGGACGGGCGAGTGGGCCCCGGGGCCTGGCACCGGAGTTGCATGGCAAGAGGGCTGAAAACCTGCCCTATCCGCTAGCGACGCGTGGCTGATGCCACGCGTTTGACTGTTTTTATGGTACGACCGCGAGGCCCCCGAAACGGGCCTTCGGGCGTTATCGAAACTCTAGGCCAGGTCGGCGGCCCCCGTGGTACCCCGACCAGAGGGTTCGATGATTCTTCGGCGATCGCGTGGCTGTCTGGCCATCGACCTCGGTTCGAGGCAGATCACCGTGGCAGCTATTGAGAACGACGGCCCCCGTGCCCGGGTGTTGACGCTAGAGCGTGAGCCGCTCGAGCCTGGGGCGATCGTGGCTGGACCTCCGTTTCGGGCCGCAACGTCATCGTGAAGCGCGTCAAGATGGACCGCATGCGCGAGCAGGAAGCCCGACAAGTCATCCGATGGGAGGCCGAGCAGCACGTGCCGTTCGATATGGACAACGTGAGCCTTGACTTCGAGATCCTGGATCCCGACGGTGACGGTCTTCAGATGGAGGTCTTGATCGTGGCTGCCAAGAAGGAGCTGGTCGAGACCCGGATCCGGCTACTTGAGGAGAGCGGTTTTCGCACCGGAGTGATCGACATCGACGCGTTTGCCGTTCAGACCGCGTTCGAACACAACTACGAGAACGCCGGCAGCGGTGTGTACTGCCTGGTAAACGTCGGCTACGAGGTCACCAACATCAGTCTGGTCGAGGATGGTCGGCCGATCCTCACGCGGGACACCAGCGACGGCAAGCGGCAGTTCGTCGAGGCGCTCGTAGTGGCACTGGGTGTTACATCTGAAGAGGCCGAGGACCTGTTGAACGGAGGGCACGAGCTATATCCCGAGGCACGCCAGGCGTTGGACGCGGCGATGGCAACCATCGTCATGCCGGTTGAGCGCGCGCGCAGCTTTCTTTCGACCAGCGAGGAAGACCGAGAGCTAACCGAGATCGTGCTGTCCGGTGAGGGAGCTGGGATTCCCGGACTCCGTTCCGCGTTGAACGACAAGCTGCAGGTCCCGGTCAACTACCTCGATCCGCTCCGGGTACTCGAAAAAGACGCCGGCGTGATGGCCAGCGCAATCGAGCCGAGAGACCGCGCCACGCTGGCGGTCCCGATCGGGCTCGGTTTGAGAGGCGATTCCTAACGACGCTCATGATACGCATCAATCTCGTCCCCGCCCCCGAGGGCCCCAAGACTCACATCGGTAGCCGACCGAGCCTCCCCGAGTTGCGCTTCGATTGGGTGCCCAAATCGCCGTCGCTCGTTGCCGTCGGTGTCGCTGTCGCAGTGTTGCTTGTGGCGGTCTTGCTGTACTCCGGGGAACGTCGAGCCGTGAGTCAGGCACGAGCCGCGATCACGGAAGCCCAATCGGACTCGGTACGGTTACACGAGGTGTTCGTGCACGTTCGCTCGATGGAGGACGCGCAACGGCAGTTGGCGTTTCGGCTCAAGCGCTTGGAAGGCGTGGTTCACGGACGGGACTATTGGCCCGACTTGATGGAGACCGTCTCGACTACGCTACCCCCGTACACATGGCTGGAACGGATCGACCGGGTTGACCTGCAGCCCAATCAGATCCGGATCGAAGGCGCGACCTTCGCCGCGGCGGCGGTGACCGAGTACATGCGCGGTTTGGAAGCGTCGTCGACACTCGATGACGTGGGGTTGGTCGGGGTTGTCCGCGCTGAGCGCGACTCGTTTACGATTCAGGAGTTCACGCTCGTGGCGAGCTTCGAGAACTACGAGCCGGTGGTGATCGCGCCACCTCAGCTGGAGGATGATTGATATGCACAATCGGATAGCGAGCACGACGACCATGGTGGCGCTGGGTGTGCTAACGATCGTGGCGCCAAGCTGTGATTTGAACGACTTGGATGAGATTCAGAACTCCTCCAACCAGGCTGTCGTCCGCGCCCAATTCTTCGCTTCGCGCACGAACCAAGTGCCGGTGCCCGGGGTTCGGATGGTGATCGAGTCGGATCCTGATTCGGAACGACCCTATCGCGGTCCCGACGTGATCGGTGTGTCGGGGGACGATGGGGTCGCAACTGCACGCGTATTCCCCGGTTTTGATGAGGAAACAAACCAGAACAACGACAACACCGGTGGCAGTCAACAGCCGACAGGTCCCGAGAATCCGCTCGATCTGCCGCCGCCGCTGTTCTTTGGCGACGCAGCGGTGACCCTGATCTACCAGGGGAACATCGTGTCATTCATATCGGGTGGCTTGACGCTCGGTTCGGGTCGGCTATTCGATCTGGGCCCCATCTTTCTCGACGAGCTCCTGGTCAACTGATGTTCGGACTCGACGACCCCGGCCAGCAAAAGACCGTCGTAACCGTGTTGCTCATGATCGGCGCGGCGGTGCTCTTCTATCAGTACGAGTGGTCTCCGCTGCGAGCCGACAGGCTGGCAGCGGAGCAACACCTGAGCGTGATCGAGCAAACCAATCGCCAAGCGCAGGCGGTGACGCAGCCGCAACGCGTAGCCGATCTAAAACGCCGTGAATCCGACTACCGGATCGCCATGGCGGCGTACGACGAGATCCTGCCTAGCGCAGCGGAAGTTCCGTTGCTGCTGGCCCAGGTCTCCTCGGCCGCGCTGACGGAACATGTGGAAATCGTTCAATTCACGCCGCTCGACGCACGGGCTGGGGAGGATCTGGTTGAGTTTCCGTACGACCTGCAGGTCCAGGGTCGTTACCACGAGGTCGGCCAGTTTCTGGCCGCAATAGTCAATCTCCCGCGCATGGTGCGGCCGACGATCGTTTCGCTGGAAGGGGTCCTCGCTCCGCCGACTCGAGGTTTCGAGGAGCCAAAACACGAAGTCGTGGCGACGATCGCTTTGTCGGCGTTTGCGCGACCGATAGAGCGTGAGGATCAAACGTGATTCGGGCCAGCCTCCTCATGTGGGTTCTGTTGATGGCCACGCCGCAAGCGATGGTTGGTCAGCAGGCGACCGCGCCGGATGGGCCCGACATCGTGCGAGTTGAGCCGGCGAGCTACCACGACCACGGTCGGCGCGACCCGTTCGTCCCGCTCACGTCGGGTGCCGATCCGGGTGAGGGTCCACGGTTTGAGACACTCAGATTGACCGGCGTCTTTCTCGGCTCACCGGGCAACAGCCTGGTAGTCCTGGAGGATCCGATGCGGCGTGGGCACTTCGCGCGTGTGGGCGAGAAGATCGGTAATGCCCGGTTGCTGGCAATCCACTCCGAGTCGGCCGACTTCGAAATCGACGACTACGGGTCGGTGCGGCGGGAGTCGCTCCGGCTCGAACGAGCCGACAGCGATCGGGCGTTGAACGCGGTGCGACCGGGACGGACGCAGTGATCGTGCGCACGATGCACCGCGCTGTCGTCTTCATGACGCTGGCTTTGGCCGGGCTGGTCGGCCCTGAGGCCATCGAGACCGCAGTCGAACTCGGCATCACCGACGTAGTTGGGTTCCGGGTGATCCACGACGGTGAAGCCACGCGTATCGTCATTCACGCGGCTGGACCCGTTCGGTATCGAGACGAGTTTGAGCCGCTGCCCCCGAGGCTCACCGTCGAGCTCATGGGCGCCCAAGCGATGATTCCACTAAAGGAGTATGACGATATCTACCGCGGGGGTATCCGTTACGTGGTGACCAGTGCGCCGGCGCCAGATCGCGTGCGGTTCGACATCGCGCTGGATGGTGTGACCTCGTATGCGATCTACCAACAGGGGACAGACGTGATCGTAACGTTTGAAAACCCCGGACCACCGTTCTCGGCCTACGTCACGAATAAAGTCGACGACCTCACCCAACCCCAATCCGGGGCAGTTATCGCTCAGAACCGTGCGCCCGTTGCCGACCCGTCCCAGTCGATGGCTGAACCGGGTCTATCGGGGATCAACGGTGAGCGCGTAACGCTCGCGTTTCAGAACACCGAGATCAGCACGGTAATCCGCGCGTTTGGAGAGATCGGCGGGCGTTCGATTGTCGCCGGATCAGGGGTGAGAAACGTCCTGGTAACGGCCGATATTCGCGAACAACCATGGGATGAGGCACTTGTCACGTTGATGCATGCGAACGGCCTTGAGGTGCGCCTCGAGAACGACATCATTCGCGTTGATACGGTTGAGAATCTGCGCAAGACTGAGGCTTTGATTGACCTCAAAACGGTGGTCTCGCGCCTCAACTTTATCACCGCCAGCGAAGTCGTTCTGGTCGTCGATCCGCTCAAGTCGGAGCGCGGAAGCATTCAGGCCGACGCGAAGACAAACTCGTTGGTAATCACCGATGTTCCCGATCGTGTCGACCAGATCGTGGACATCGTCCGAGAGCTCGACGTCCAGACCCCGCAGGTGACGATCAAGGCAAAAATTGTGTTCGTCAACAAGGTCGATCTACGCGAGCTGGGGGTAAAGTGGCGGGCCGAAAACCTGCGCAACCCAACGGCAGACACACATGTCCTCGCAAACACAGAAGGAACGCTGGCCGATCCGTTCCTCGATCTGTCGATCGGAACGCTGGCCTCTGGGCTTAACATCGGTGGTTTGCTGCAAGCACTTGAGCAACGGGAGATGGCGGACATCCAAGCCGAGCCGCAGACGACCGTGCTCAACAACTTGCCGGCCGAAGTCTTCGTGGGGGAGCGCACACCCATTCGCGTCCTCGACGTAGGCGCAGAGACACAAGAGGCGACGGCCAGCGTCGAGCTCATCGAGACCGGCATCATCCTTCGGGTTACGCCGCACATCACGTCCAATGGCAAAGTCCTGATGCAGCTGATGGCCGAGCGGTCGGGTGTAGCGATCGCGGATCCCGAGATCGGTGTCACGTTCAACACCCAGCGGGCGACCTCCCAGATCTTGGTAGATGATGGCGAAACAGCCGTCATCGGCGGTCTTACGGTGCAGGATTACTCGAGCGTGCGAACCGGGGTGCCAGTGCTGAAGGACATACCGTTGCTGGGTGCATTGTTCCGCTCCGAGCGCAGGCGCGACGAGAAGCGTGACTTGCTGATCTTCGTGACTCCGTACGTCGTGCCAGTGGAGCGCCCCGATCCGGATGTGATCAGCCAGGCGTGCTTGGAGGACCAGTCGTGGTACCGGAGCGACCGAGCGATCGTCCACAATGGCGATCGATGGATCGAGTTTGGTGCCCCTCACTGGGTCGATCCACGCAGTCTGATCAAGGTCGGCAACTATCGGGGGGTTTCGGTCTACACCACCGTGGAAAACGCCGCGGCACACATCTACTTGCCGTTTTGTGCCTCTGGGATGTATCAGCCGTACCGCCTTTCGTCCGACTTAAGGGGAACGAATGGTTAGCGGCGACCGATCGACACGATGGTTCGCTTTGTGGCTCAGCCTGGCAGTGGTCCTCGCCATGTTTGTGGCTTGTGACGAGGCGTTGCTGGACGGCGGACGGCCGGAGGCCAGCGGTGAACCAAGAATGGTCGCCGTCGGTGGTGAGCAGCTCCTGGCGCAGCTCGGCTCGTTGTTCGATACGTCGCTTCGCGTTCGTGTGCTCGACGCGGATGGCCGACCGATCAAGTCGGCGGTGGTTCGATACACATTGCTCGCCGGCAGCGGGGCATTCTCCTCCGATAGCACACTAACCGATGACCAGGGATTCACCGAGGTGACGTTTCGTCCAGCGCTGGCTGGAATGACCATTATCGAGGCGCGCGCGGAGCGGCCTGGGGGGATCGGCCGGGTCCAGTTCACGATCCAGGTTCTGAACGACCCGACCGAAGCGGCTACGATGGTACGCGTTAGCGGCGACAATCAATCCGGCGAAGCAGGGAGCGAGCTTCCGTTACCGGTCGTAGTGCGAGTCGACAGCCCAGACGGGTTCCCGGTTGGTGGCCACCCGGTGACGTTTACGTTGGAGCAGTCGCAGGGAGCGTCGGCCGCGGTGATGGTCGCGCCCGGCGGGCCGACGACCGGTGAGGTGACCGTCAACACCGACGGCGGTGGCACGGCTCGCGCCTACTTGAAGTTGGGAACCGCGCCGGGAGTCCACTCGGTAACCGCTCGGACCTTGATTGGACCTGTGGGCGCGCAGAGGACCACGAGCCAGACGTTCACCGCTACCGCCACAGCGGTCGGTCCGGCTCGGCTCATCATGGTGGCCGGGAACAACCAAACAGCGGTTATTGACACCCTTCACCAACCGGGAAGCCCTGATTTTCAGGGCTGGGATCCAAACCCGTTCGTGGCACAGGTGGTCGATGAGTTTGGCAACCCCGTTTCAGGCGTGGCCGTTACGTGGTTTGTATCCGACGGCGGTGGTTTCCTCACCACGTCGACGAGCTTCGCCGATGCCAATGGGTTGGCCCAGAGCCGACTGTTGGCGGTGACCGAGGGACGCAACGCAGCGGTAGCGATCGCCGCCGGGACGAACGCCGTCGAGTTTATCGTCACCGGCCAAGTATTGGTGCCACCATTGGAGGAGGGGGACGGCGACGGCGGCGGTTGATCTGGGCCAAAAGGTGGCTACCGTGCGTCGGAACTGAATCCGGAAACCAGGCGGGGCGTCCGAAGAGGGCGCCCCGAACGCATTTAGGCCTTTGACCCCCGGTGGTCGACGGTTGGAACCGTATGCCATATTACGCGCGCCATGAGTGCTAAGCCGAAGAAAAAGAAACCGCAAAGCAGCCTAAATGTGGTCATTGTCGAGTCGCCGGCCAAGGCGCGGGCGATCGGCGGGTACCTGGGAAGGGAGTACCAGGTTGAGGCCTCTGTGGGCCACGTCCGGGACCTGCCACCGAAGGAGTTGGGCGTTGATCCGGCAAACGGGTTCGCGCCGACCTACAAAGTCATCCGCGGCAAGCGCAAGGTCTTGAATCAGATCGGTAAGGCGGCCAAGAGCGCTCAGACCGTGTTCGTCGCTACCGACCCTGATCGTGAAGGCGAGGCTATCGCCTGGCACATCGTTGACGAGTTGGGCATTCCGCCCGAGAACATTCGGCGGGCTCTGTTCTATGAAGTCACGCCCGCGGCGGTGAAGCGAGCGATCGAGAACTCGGGGCGTATTGACAGTCGCAAGGTCGACGCGCAACAGGCGCGCCGAATTCTCGATCGATTGGTTGGCTACAAGATCAGTCCGTTACTGACGACACCGTTCTATCCGGGATTATCCGCTGGCAGAGTCCAGACCGTCGCGCTCCGTTTGGTGTGCGAACGCGAGGCAACGATCGAGAGCTTCCGGAAGGTGGCGTACTGGCGGGTCAAAGCGACGCTCCAGTCACCCGGCGATCAGGAACCAGAAAGCTTCCAGGCTGACCTCCAGCGAGTGGCTGGCATAGCGGTAATCCCGCGCGGACAACCAGGCGAGAAAGAGTTTCGCGCGCCGCCGGTCGACACTGAGGAGGCCGCCGCCAGAGTCGTCGAGCGCGCCACCCAAAGCGAGTGGAAGGTCGACACGGTTGAACGAAAGGAGCGCAGTCGATCAGCGCCTCCGCCGTTCACGACATCGACGCTTCAGCAAGAGGCCTCGCGTCGCTTGGGGCTGAGTGCCCGTCGCACGATGTCGCTGGCCCAGCGGTTATACGAAGGCATCGAGGTCGAGGGTCAGACCGCAGGGCTCATTACGTACATGCGGACCGACTCGACTCGGGTGTCTGATACCGCGCTCACCGAGGTGCGTGAGTTTATCAGTCAGCGCTATGGCGCCGAGTTCTGCCCCAACAAACCCAAACACTATAAGAGCGCAGCGGGAGCGCAGGGCGCGCACGAGGCGATCCGCCCGACGTCGATGCGGGCACCGGATGCGATACAGGCAACTCTCGGAAAAATGAAAGATGGTCGTGATCTGTCTCGACTCTATGAGCTGATTTGGTTGCGCTTTGTGGCATCGCAAATGGAGGTCGCTCGCTACGACAGAACAACGGTCGACTTCGTCGTGGATGGTGATCTGGAGTTCCGTGCGTCGGGCTCTGTGCTCACATTTCCGGGTTTTATCGAGGCGTACCGGCAAGCTGGCAAGCATGGAGAGGCCGGAGACGACGTTCTGCTGCCGTCGATCGATGAGGACGAGATTCTGACTGCGCTCGAGGTCGTCAGTGACGGCAAAGAGACACAGCCGCCGGCGCGTTACAGCGAGGCGACCCTGGTCAAGGAGCTCGAGGCCCAGGGGATCGGACGGCCCAGCACATACGCCACCATCATTTCGCGCTTATTCGAGCGCAACTACGCTGAACGACACGATCGCAGGATTCGTCCGACCGTGCTCGGGCGATTTGTGCTCAAGTATCTGGTTCATCACTTCGATGACATTTTCGAGGTCGGCTTCACTCGCGGTTTGGAGGAAGAACTCGACAAGATCGAGGAAGGCACTCTTGCCTGGCGGGACGTCGTCGAGGATCTGTGGCGTCCTCTTAGGGAAGACATCGATCGTGTGACAACAGTCACCGAGAACGGCGGAAACGGGGATGAGAGTTGGAACGACCTCGAGCCACCGAATTGTCCCAAGGATGAGGCTCACGGCGCGATGGGGCTCAAATGGAATCGCTTCGGGCCGTTCTGGGGGTGCCGCAAGTACCCTGATTGCCGCGGTACGCAGCCGATCCCCGAGCTGGGTCCGGCGCCCCCCGACGACCCGTGTCCGGTCGATGGCGGTGAGTTGGTGATCAAGCGGGGTCGGCGTGGTCCGTTTGTGGGGTGCGCGAACTATCCAGATTGCGATTTCACGATGAACATCGGGGACAATCCGGAGGCAGCGTTGGCCACCCGACAGCGCGCGAAGGCGGCTGGCGAGAAGCTCGACCGCGAGTGCCCTCGGTGTGGTGAAGGTGAGTTGGCCATCAAGACCGGGCGCTTCGGTGCTTTTATTGGGTGTTCGAAGTACCCCAAGTGTCGACACACGGAGTCTCTGCCCACGGGCGTGAAATGCCCTCAATGCAATGAAGGTGAGCTAGCGGAGCGTCGGAGCGGCCGGGGCCGTGGGGCGCGACGCTTCTATGGTTGCAATCGATACCCCGATTGCGACTACACCCAGAACGGAGCACCCCGCGCGGTCGATTGCCCGGAATGTGGTCACCGAGTGGCCGAGGCGTGGCGCGACAGCGATGGTGTCACCGGGCTGAGGTGTCCCAAGTGCAAGGCGGAGGTGCCGGAGCCGGCGCCGACCACGGAGCCGGCCGGGTTGACCCGCGGTTGAACCGAGCCCTCGTTATCGGCGGCGGTCTAGCAGGCACCGAAGCCGCGCTGCAGTGTGCTCGTTTTGGTGTTTCCGTCACCCTCTATGAGATGCGGCCGGTGGTGGCAACGCCTGCACACCAGACGGATCTCTTGGCCGAGCTCGTTTGCTCAAACTCCTTCAAGTCGCTCGATGTCGAGACCGCCCACGGTGTCCTCAAGGCCGAGCTTGAGCGCCTCGGCAGCCAGCTGCTAGCCGCAGCTGTAGAAGCTCAGATACCTGCTGGCTCGGCGTTGGGGGTTGATCGCGTCCAGTTTTCTGGTCGGGTCACGCAGCTGATCGAGGCCGAGCCGCTCGTCACCGTGGTACGGGATGAACGGACCAGCTTCGAGCCCGATCAGTTGACGATCGTTGCCACCGGCCCGCTGACGTCAGATAGCTTGGTGCGCGAGATCGAAGTCACACTTGGTGGCGACAGTCTGGCGTTCTTTGATGCCATCAGCCCGATCGTATCCCAGGATTCGCTCGTGCCGGAGCGTTTCTGGGCTGCGTCGCGCTATGGTAAGGGTGGTGACGATTACCTCAACTGTCCGTTGACGGAGGCCGAGTACGCGGCTTTTATCGATGCATTGTTGAGCGCCGAGTTGTATCCACTGAAGGAGTATGAGCGCGATGTCATGTTCTTCGAGGGGTGTTTGCCGATCGAGGAGATGGCTCGGCGCGGGCTGGATACACTCCGCTTTGGACCTATGAAACCAGTCGGTCTAACCGATCCCGCAACTGGTCGCCGGCCGCACGCAGTGTTGCAGCTGAGGCGTGAGAACCGCGAGGGTACGATGTACAATCTGGTCGGCTGCCAGACGCGGATGAGGTACGGGGAGCAGAAGCGCGTGTTTGGTATTGTGCCGGCGCTCTCGCGAGCCGAGTTCCTGCGCCACGGTCAAGTTCACCGTAACACGTTTTTGCAGCACCCGGTGGCGCTGGATGGGTACGGACGGCCCGCCAGTGAGGCGTGGCCGAGGCTCTTCTTCGCTGGACAACTGACCGGTGTTGAGGGGTACGTGGAGTCCATCCTGAGCGGGCTCCTGGCGGGCTGGAACGCCGTCCGGGTCCTAGCCGGAGCTGCACCGACCGTGCCGCCCCGGGAGACGATGGCCGGTTCGCTTTGCCACTACCTTCGAACCGCCGATCCAACCAACTTCCAGCCCATGAATGCCAATTTCGGACTGTTGCCTCCACTGGAGCACCGCGTGCGGGACAAACGGGCGCGGCGCCGAGCGCAGGCTGCCCGGGCGATCGATCGGATGGAGGAGTGGAGCATCGCTGCCGTACCGGCGCTGGTCGAGGCGGCTTGAAGCCTGCGAGCGGGCCACTCGGCGCGCACATCGACGACCACCTCGACTACCTCAAGGCGGTTCGCCGCTACAGCCCCAACACGATCGCTGCGTACCGCCGGGATCTCGAGGACTGGGCTGCTTTTTCGGTCGATCACCTGGGGACCTCGAGTATCGACTTGAATACGGTGAGACCGGATGACGTGCGGGCCTTCCTGGGGTACTGTGCCGATCGCGGCCTGGTACGACGCACGATCGCGAGACGATTGGCAGCTGTGCGGAGCTTCTTTCGTCACGCTTGTCGTGAGGGTTGGGCAGACAGTAATCCCGCTCAGCAGGTCGGCGTTCCGCGGCAGAAGAGCAAGCTCCCGGAGGTGTTGAGTGCCGCCACGCTTGACCGCGCGCTGGAGAGCTACGCCAAGGTGGAGGGGTTCTTCGGGCGCCGACTGGCGGCGCTGCTGGAGGTCGCCTACGGCGCCGGCCTCAGGGTCAGTGAGTTGGCTGGGTTGACCTGGGCGGATGTTGACGCCGGGTCCAAGACAGTTCGAGTAATCGGTAAGGGCGACAAGGAGCGTCGGGTGCCGATCACCGGCCGGGCGTTGGAGGCGCTTCAGCAATACCGCGGCGAGCTGGATGAAGACGCACTCGTCGGTACGGCGGCCCCAGTGTTCGTCGGCCGGACTGGCCGTGCGCTCTCGGTGCGTCAGATTCAACGCGTCGTGAAGCGGGCCCTGGACACGATCGCCGAGCGAGAAGGCGTGTCGACCCATACGCTTCGGCATTCGTTTGCCACCCATCTCCTCGATCGAGGAGCTGACATCATGGCGGTCAAGGAGCTCCTTGGCCATGCCTCTCTTTCGACCACTCAGCTGTACACGCATCTGTCACGTGAACGCATCAAGACCGCCTACGATTTGGCTCACCCTCGCGCATGAGAGGCTCACGCATGCAAGCAACGACAATCCTCGGGGTTCGAAAGAACGGAGCCGTCGCGCTCGGAGGTGACGGCCAGATCACCTTCGGAGACACGATCGTGAAGAGCCGGTCGTCGAAGGTCCGGCACCTCAAGAGCGGATCGATCGTGGCTGGGTTCGCAGGTGCCGCCGCTGACGCGCTGACGTTGTTTGAAAAGTTCGAAGAGAAGATCGAGCGTTACCCGACAAACCTGCCGCGAGCCGCGGTCGAGTTGGCAAAAGAGTGGCGTTCAGACAAGATCCTGAGGCGACTAGAGGCGATGTTGGCGATCTGTGATAAGGAGCATAGTCTGCTCGTGTCGGGCAACGGGGATGTCATCGAGCCCGACGATGGAATTCTGGCCATCGGGGCGGGTGGTCCATACGCGTTGGCTGCGGCGCGTGCTCTTACGCGCGACTCTGATCTCGACGCTAGGGCGATTGTCGAGCGCGGGCTTCAGATCGCCGCCGAGATTTGCATCTACACCAATGCCGAGTTGACGATCCTGGAGCTAGAAAACGATGAATGATGACGGTCGCAACCAAACGGGGACCGCGACCGCTGAGCAACAGCAGTCTTCGATAGCCGGCGACGCGGATCCCTACGCCACGCTGACGCCTCGGGAGATCGTTGCCGAGCTCGACAAGTACATCATTGGCCAGGACGGCGCCAAGCGTGCGGTCGCGATCGCGCTTCGAAATCGCTGGCGGCGTTTGCGCGTCGAAGACGACCTGCGCGAAGAGATCTTGCCCAACAACATCATCATGATCGGTCCCACTGGTGTGGGTAAGACCGAAATCTCACGTCGGCTGGCGCGTCTCGCCGATGCGCCGTTTATCAAGGTCGAGGCCTCGAAGTTCACCGAAGTCGGGTATGTGGGTCGGGACGTGGAATCGATGATCCGTGATCTTGCAGAGATCTCGGTGAACATGGTGCGTCAAGACTGGGAAGACGAAGTCTACGAGCAGGCGGAATCAAGCGTTGAGGAGCGGCTGCTGGACCTGTTGCTACCGCCATTGAGGGGGGCTGAAGAAGCTGACGGTGGGCATCGCTACTTGGTAGACCCAGCCGGGGTCGCGCGTGAGTCGGAAGGTATGCATACCGAAGATCCACGCGTTCAACGAGAACGGTCCCGCGATAAGTTGCGCCGGTTGTTGACCGATGGAAAGCTCGAAGAGCGGCAGGTAGAGGTCGAGACGACCTCGAGTCGGCTTCCATTCATCGAGGTCCTCTCTCCAATGGGTTTCGAGGAGATGGACGTGAGCGAGATGCTCGAAGAGATGATCCCCAAGCGAACGAAACGCCGAAAGGTGACCGTGGCCGAGGCGCGGCGGATTCTACTCCAGGAGGAGCTCAACAAGCTGATCGACATGGACGAGGTCGTGAACGAGGCGATCTACCGCACCGAGAACTCGGGGATCGTGTTTCTCGATGAGATCGATAAGATCGCGGGCGAGAAGATCACCGGTGCACCGGACGTCTCGCGCGAAGGGGTGCAGCGAGACTTGCTGCCGGTTGTCGAGGGGTCGAACGTGCAGACAAAGTACGGGCTCGTTCGAACGGATCATATTCTGTTTATTGCAGCGGGTGCGTTTCATGTGTCGAAACCCAGCGACTTGATCCCCGAGATCCAGGGGCGCTTCCCGATACGGGTCGAGCTGAGGAGCCTGACCGCCCGAGACTTCGAGCGGATCCTCACCGAACCCAAGAACGCTCTGACCCTTCAGTACGAGGCACTGCTCAAGACAGAGGGCGTTCATCTGTCGTTCAGTGGAGACGCGATCCGAGAGATCGCCCGCATTGCGGCCGAGGTCAACGATCAGATGGAGAACATTGGTGCGCGCCGGCTCCACACGGTTATGACCAGCCTGCTCGACGATATCCTGTTTGACGTTCCCGATAGCGAGATAGAACGGGTTGCGATTGACGCGGAAGGGGTACAGGAGAGGTTGGGGGAGATTGTGGAAGACAGAGACCTTCGCAAGTACATCCTCTAGCGTGCCACCAGATCTCAAACGAACCGGTTTCACCGACATCCACGAACGGCTAGGCGCGCGGATGGTGCCGTTTGCGGGTTTCGTAATGCCGGTCCAGTATACGTCGATCACCGAGGAGCATCGGGCGGTGAGGGAACGCGCCGGGGTCTTCGACGTGAGTCATATGGGAGAGTTTGTCTTTGGCGGCCCGAACGCGCTGGAAGCGGTGCAACGGGTGACCGTCAACGATGTAGCGACGTTATCCGTGGACCAGGCGCAATACTCAGCGATGATCAACGAGAGCGGTGGGATCATCGACGATTGTGTTGTTTATCGGCTTGATAAGACTCGGTACATGATGGTCGTCAACGCTTCGAATATCGCCAAAGACTGGGCACACGTAAGCCGTCATCTTCCGAGCGATGTAACGCTCGCTGACGAGTCGGAAACCACGTCGCTGCTTGCCGTTCAGGGCCCTCAGGCGAGCCAAGTCATGGCTGCGGTGACCGACGTTCCTCTCGACGAGCTTCGATTCTACTGGAAACGGGAAGGGATGGTCGCTTCCGTGCCGACGATAGTGAGTCGCACCGGATATACTGGAGAGTTGGGCTACGAGCTCTATTTAGACCGCGAGGGCTCGGCAGCGGTGTGGCAAGCGGTGATGGAGGCTGGCGAGGGCGTCGGCTTGCTGCCTTGTGGGTTGGCGGCCCGCGATACGCTGCGGCTCGAAATGCGCTACGCCCTGTACGGGAGCGATATCGACGAGACAATCAATCCGTACGAAGCCGCGCTTGGGTGGATCGTCAAACTCGATAAAGGCGATTTCGTAGGCCGCGATCGGCTAAAGGAAATCGCTGAGTCTGAGGTATTCCGCGCACCGGCTATCCCGTAGCCGTGGATGGAACCGAGATCTCGGAGGTGCGCAGTGGTGCGATGAGCCCTTCACTCGGTTATGGAATCGGAACCTGCTACTTGCCAGCCGATCACGCCAAATCGGGCCGCACCCTGGCGGTCTTGATTCGCGGAAAGGAGGTAGCTGCGGAGATCGTTAAGCCCCCCTTCTACGGTGGTGGTTCGCTCAACCAGTGAACGGTGGCCGTTTGTCCCCCGGTGAGTGAGCGAGTCGTTGTTATTGGCGCGGGTCCTGCTGGACTCACGGCTGCACACGAGCTTACAGACCTCGGACATCAATCGATCGTGTTCGAGAAGGACGATCAAGTGGGTGGTATCGCCCGTACGGTCAGTTACCGTGGCTATCGGTTCGACATCGGTGGCCACCGGTTTTTCACCAAGGTCGACATCGTGCAGACGCTGTGGGAGCAGCTGATGGGGGACGATTTCCTCGTCCGACCTCGCCTTTCGCGGATCTATTACCGTGACCGGTTTTTCGACTATCCGTTGAGACCGGGGAACGCTCTCCGCGGGCTGGGGCCGGTTGAATCGATCCGCATCGTCGCCAGCTATCTAAAGGCGCGAGGGTTTCCGAACAGCGTTGAACGAACGTTCGAAGATTGGGTCGTGAATCGATTCGGACGCCGGCTGTACGAGATCTTCTTTGAAACCTATACCGAGAAAGTGTGGGGCATCCCGTGCAGTGAGATCGGCGCTGAATGGGCTGCCCAGCGTATCAAGAACCTGAACCTGACGCAGGCGATCAAACACGCTCTTCTCGGCGGACGGACGGGCGGCTCGGTCATCACTACGCTGATTGACGAGTTCCAATACCCGCGTCTCGGCCCGGGCATGATGTGGGAACGATGGTGCGAGCGACTCGAGGCTCGTGGCGTGAGGACACATCTCGAGGCGGAAGTGGTCGATCTTCACCATCGAGACGGTCGGGTCGAAGCGGTGACGGTTCGGTTTGGGGACGGCAGGAACGAGCGGGTGTCGGCCGATCATTTCGTGTCTACCATGCCGGCTCGCCGGCTTGTTTATTCGCTCGACCCACCTGCGCCAGAACCGGTGGTTGCGGCGGCCGACAAGCTCAAGTATCGCGATTTCCTAACCGTCGTCCTGATCGTCCGCGACGCAGAGGTCTTCCCCGACAACTGGATCTACATCCACTCGCCAGACGTGAAGGTAGGACGCGTTCAAAACTTCAAGAACTGGAGCCCCGAGATGGTTCCAGACCCGAGCACCACCTCGCTAGGACTAGAGTACTTTGTCAACGAGGGGGACGAATTATGGTGCGCGCCAGACGAAGCGCTCGTCGAGTTGGGAGAGGCCGAGATGATACGGTTGGGGTTGATCCGCCCGGACACCGTCATCGACGGGACGGTAGTCCGCATGCCCAAGGCGTATCCAGTGTACGACTCGTACTACGAAAGTGCGTTGGCGACCGTGCGAGGTTACACCAGTAGCTTGACCAACCTTCACCTCATCGGACGCAACGGTCAGCATCGCTACAACAATCAGGATCACTCGATGCTGACTGGGATCTATGCGGCTCGCAATATCGACGGAGCCAACTACGATGTGTGGTCAGTCAACGTTGAAAGTGAATACCATGAGGAAAAGCGTGAGCCGGACACTGGGAAGAGAGTGCCGGTCGCGGATCGTCTGACGCCGTCGGTCGTTGCTGACGAAACTCTCGAGGACGTCCTGGCAACGGCCTTCGCCCGCTACGACTCGCTGGCGCTGGGTCTGGCGGTCGCCATCGTGAGTGGGGTCGGACTGTTCCTGGCTACAGCGTGGGTCCTGCTGCGTGCCGAACGCGACTCGGCTGAGATGCTCGCGCTTATTGGTCAGTATCTGCTGGGCTACGAAGTCAGTTGGGGTGGAGCCGTGTTGGGATTCATCGGCGCCGGGTTGTTTGGCTTCGTTGTGGGTTTTGGCGTCGGCTGGCTTGTCAACCTGATCATCGGGTGGGAGGAGACGATCCTTGAGCGCGAGCTCGAGGTCGCCGGCACAATCGATCCGCTGAACCTGGAGTAGGCACAATGACCCGAGGTGTTACCGACCAAGAACGAGCACTGGTTCGGGCTGCAGTGGCCCGCATGCGCGCTGGTGCCATGGCGATAGTATTTGGTGTGCTGGTTGGCCTGGGGCTTTTTCTTGCCACCGCGTGGCTGCTCATTCGTGGTGGACCCCAGATCGGACCGACACTGAGCCTGCTGGGCAACTATTTTCCCGGCTACTCGGTGACCTGGCCCGGCTCGGTGATTGGTTTTGGCTATGGTGTTCTGTTGGGGTCGGCCGTTGGGTGGTCGCTCGCTCGGCTGTACAACTACTTCGCCGAGCGAGGGTAGCGGGGGAATCGCGATCGAGCGCGCTATTGCGCCTCGAAGGTGGAGCCTGGACCGTCTTCCCAGGGTCGCAAGAGCACCGCGCGCAAGAGTCGTCTCTCCCGCGCGTCGAACTCCCCACTGATCCACAAGGCGGCCGGAATCGCGATCGAGATCAGGGTCAGCTTGATAACGATTAGCCAGCCGGTGGTGACCCACCAGCGAGCGGTAACGTAAGTCGCCAGGGCGACTGCGACACCGCGGAGAATCGACGACGGTGGCGGCCAGATGTGCCACAGCCTGCCGACCGCGAAAACACCTAACACCGCTGCTACAACCGACACCGAGGCGGTTACTGCGACTGCACCGAGCGCGCCCCACCGTGGTATCGCCACCAGGTGCCCCACGACGGTGATCGGCGCTAACGGGCCGATCAGTGCGAATGTCCAGTGGGGCTTGCCAGCGGCGGTGAGGATCGAAGAACAGACCCCGAACAGCGTCATCGCGACACCCGCGACGACGAGCTGCTCGAGTAGCGGTGCAGCAGCTTCGAATTCGATCCCCAGAGCGAACACGGTGATCTCGATCGATGCGCCGATTGCGATCCCGATCAGCGGTAGCAAGAGAAACGGGAAGCGAAGTGCGTCGCGACCCATATCGCGTGCGTGCTCGAGGTCGCCCGCGCCGACCAGTCGGCTCAGAGTAGACAGCAACAGCGGCGAGAAAGCCATCGAGAAGAGGGCCGCCATGAGCGCCAGGCTTCGTGCGCCAGCGAAAACACCGGCCATCGCTGTTGTTCCGCCGAGTGCTTTGAACGCGATCAGGTCCACCTGCGCAATGAAGCGCAAGCCGAGACTCAAGAGGAATAGCGGAAGAGCATAAACGTAGAGCGCGCGCACCGGCGCTTGAACACGACGGAACAGTGCAGGCCGGTCATAGCGCATAGCGATGATGAGTTCGACCAGTGATGCGCCGATCGTGCCTAGAATTGCGCCGTTGATCGAGAGGCCCAGGCTGACGAAAAGAACGATCAACGCCACTCGCGCGACCCAGCGGGCCGAGATTGCCAATGCGCGTTGCCCGAATCGCCCACGTCCAGTGAGGATTACCTGGTGGCCAAAACCCATCACCAAGAGGGGGACGTCGATCGTGAGCAGCCTGAGAGGGGAGATCAACCGCGGTTCATCGAGAAAACCAGCCAGCGCTGGTGCCGAGAGCCAAAGGCCGATCGCCACCGCCAGGCTGACGACGAGGTAGATCTGCAACACCCGTGTCGCAACGGGCTTCCAGTCCGTGCTGCTGCCGACGAGTCGGATGGTGGCGCGGGACAACGCGTGAGCGATCGTCCACTCGATCATCATGACCAACGTTACGGCGAGCCCGTAAATCCCGTAGCCATCTGGTCCCAGGGCCCGAGTCAGAAAGGCAACGGTGGCCAGTCCTGTCGGAACCATGAGACCCTGGGCGAGGAACATCTTGACCGCACCGGACACGGTCTGTCGCCCGACGTTCGAACGGGCCGGGATAATGTCGTCCGGTCTAGGTATCGTCACGCGCTAATGCCTGCGCCCCAAGGCCGGTCTCAGTAGTTTCCGGAATCCAATGAACAAGCCGCACTTCTCCGTGATCATCCCAGTTCACAACGGTGGCTCCGACTTCGAGCGCTGTCTCGATGCATTCGACCGATCTCGTTTTTCTGACCAGGAGCTGATCGTGGTTGACGATGGGTCGACCGATCGTTCGGCACAGCTGGCGCGGCTGCGCGGGGCAGAAGTGATCTCTACTGGCGGCCCACGTGGTCCTGGCGCGGCGAGGAATCTGGGTGCGGAAAGAGCATCGGGGGAGTTTCTGTTCTTTGTCGATGCTGACTGCGAGGTGCATCCGGACACCCTCGATCGTGCGGCCGCGGTGCTTGAAGCCGAGCCCGGCCTCGACGCGCTGTTCGGATGCTACGACGACGCCCCTGCGGCGCAAAACTTTGTCGCCCAGTTTAAGAACCTGTTCCACTCCTATACCCATCAGCAGGGAGGTGAAGACGCCACGACATTCTGGGCTGGTTGCGGAGTCGTTCGGCGAACGGTGTTCGCAGGGATCGGTGGCTTCGATGAGGAACAATTCCCGCGGCCAAGCATAGAAGATATCGAGCTGGGATACAGACTGCGAGATGGCGGCTTCGCGATTCGGTTGTGCAAGGAGGTCAGGGTCAAGCATCTGAAAGCGTGGACCTTCGAGCAGCTCATGCGATCGGACATCTTCGATCGTGGCGCGCCCTGGACCCGACTGATGCTCGATCGTGGCCGGATCGATACCACACTGAATCTTCGTTGGTCACAGCGGGTGAGCGCGGCGTTGGCGTGGCTCTTGGCGGCCGGCCTGCTGGGCGCTGTATGGAGATCGGGATCGCTGTGGTTGTCGGGGCTATCGGCGCTTGGATTGCTGGTTCTCAATCGGGATCTGTACGCGTTTTTCGCTCGCCAGCGTGGGGTCATGTTCGCGATGAAAGCGATACCATTACACTGGCTCTACTACCTGTATGCTTGCTTGGCCTTTACGGTTGGGGTTGGGGGATACGCCCTTTCACGTGGGCGGGCACGTCGCTCCCCAGCTGAGACGAGATGACGAGATCGGTGTTGCGCCACGCGTTCGTCTTCGGTCTGATCGTACCGTTGGTGCTGCTCGGGGGTTGGATCGATCCAGTCCGGGCCCAATCTGCAACCTGCACCGTGGCTTTCGTGCTCGACGGTGATACGCTCAACTGTCGCAACGGGGACCGCATCCGCTTGTTGCTCGTGGACTCACCCGAGCGGGGTCCGTTTGGCACGCTGGCCAGAAACGCCCTCGCAGCCTTGTTGCCGAGCGGCTCCGAGATCCGGTTGGAGTTGGATGAGCAACCGCGAGACGGGAGGGGGCGGCTGCTGGCGTACGTCTTCCTCGCCGATGGCCGTATGGTCAACGAGATGCTCGTTCGTCAGGGGTACGCGTTTCTCAAGCCGAGCGTTGTGAACCGACGCCACGGCGCCCGACTGCGCGCAGCCGAATCGATCGCCCGCGAGCAACGTCTCGGGGTCTGGACCCGCTAGGCCCCACGCACCGCAGCCAAAACCGTCTCGTTTGGCGGCCCCCCTAGGCTGACGTATCTTGCCACCAATGTCTGCCGAAATGGCACATCACAGGGGGGCGGCGGTCCTCGTGGTCAGCGATCGGGTGGCAGCCGGGGTCCAGGACGACGCCAGCGGACCAGCGCTCATCGGACGGCTGGAAGAAGCCGGTTGGGGGATCGAAGCGTGCGAGGTCAGCGCAGATGACATTGACGCGATCGCCGAGACACTGGCTCGGCTGGCTGACGACGATCGGATTCAACTGCTACTGACCTCGGGCGGAACCGGTTTGGCGCTGCGCGACGTCACCCCCGATGCCACCCGTCGAATCGCCGATCGTGAGGTCCCCGGCATCGCGGAAGCGCTGCGCGCGAGATCGCTCGAACAGACGCCTCACGCGATGCTGTCGCGGGCTACGAGTGCTATTCGCGGCCAAACCTTGATCGTCAACCTTCCCGGAAGTCCCCGCGGCGCCTGCGCCACCTTTGAGACTCTGGCGCCGGTTCTCGATCATGCCATCGCGCTCTTGAGGGAACTGCCCGTCGGTCAGGCGGAACACAGGGCAGCTGATCGGTCATGAGCGCAGGCACCGCGATTCCGGGGCTCGTCTTGGTCAGCCGTTACGACCCTGAGTTTGCGATTCGAGCAGAACACACGCTCGCGATGGCCGGGTTCGACGTCGAAGTCATGGATTCGATCAAGAAGATTCGAGAGCGAGTGTTCGGTGGCAGTCGGGTGACGCTTATCGTACTAACCGGTGGGATCTCCGAGCGTACCACGCGAGAGTTCCTGCGGCACGTCGTCGACGCCGCTCGGCCGGTCGGGGTGCTCGCGCTAGTCAACGACGCTGAGTTCGAGCGCATGGAGCGGCGTCGTGAGCAGGGTATCGACGAGGTTCTCAAGAAGCCGTTCGATGGGGACGAACTGACGCTCGTTGCACGGCGCCTTATGGCCCGCGAAGAGCTGGTTGGAAAGACGCATATCATCGGGCATTCGGAAGCGATCAAGCTGGTTCTCGAGCGGGTCGCTCAATACGCCCCGGTCCATTCAACGGTGTTGATCGAGGGGGAGAGCGGCACTGGAAAGGAGCTGGTCGCGAGAGCGATTCACGATCTATCGCCGCGCCGCAGCAAGCCGTTCATCGCCGTCAACTGCGCGGCATTGACCGAGAGCCTTCTCGAATCCGAGCTGTTCGGACACGAGAAGGGGGCCTTCACGGGCGCCATCGGTCTTCGGAAGGGTCACTTCGAGATAGCCGACCAGGGTACACTCTTGTTGGACGAGGTCGGAGAGATGCGGCTGTCGACCCAGGTCAAGCTGCTTCGCGTGCTCGAAGAGCGTGAGTTCATGCGGGTCGGTGGATCCACACCCATCCGGGTGGATGTACGGGTTCTCGCTTCGACCAACCGTGATCTCGAGTCGGCGGTCGAGGCGGGCGAATTCCGACGCGACCTGTACTATCGACTGAATGTCTTAAACGTGCGAATGCCCCCGCTCCGTGAGCGACGTGAGGATATTCCGCTTCTCATCCATCATTTCGTACAGGAGTTCTGCAGCCAGAACGACCGCCAGTTCGTGGGCATCACCGAGGAGGCGATGTCAGTGCTCAAGAACTATGACTGGCCCGGCAACGTTCGTGAACTGCGGAACTTGGTTGAGAGCATGCTAGTGCTAACACCAGGATCGAAGATCCGCGCCCGTGACATTCCGGAGGAGATATACGCTCGGGCGAACCCCGAGCGGTTGCTGCCGATGCCACTGGGCGAAGATGTCATTGACGGGGGCGCGTCCGGGGCACGGATCGAGGCCCTGTTGGGGTACCTTTATCGCGACCTGAAGGGTGAGCTGGATGCGTTACGGGGCGATTATCGGGAGATCCGTGAGCTCCTGGAAGGAAACGATCGCGAGGTGTCGTGGGTCCGAGCAGTGGAGGTCGAAACCGATGGTGACGACATAGAGAACGAAATCCGAGCGGTGCCGATTGCGGAAGTCAGCGCCGCTGATGAGGCCCCCTCCGGCACCGCGGACCAGCTACCTACGGTTGGCGCGAGCCTTGATGAAATCGAGCGATTGGCGATCGAACGGACCTTAGCGGCCGTTGACGGTAACCGCCGCCGAGCGGCTGAGATCCTCGGCATTGGCGAGCGAACTCTGTACCGTAAGCTCAAGAAATACGAACTCTAGTAGCTCTGGCGATCAGTACGGCAGGGGGTCGCCGTGACGGTCGAGGAAATGACCGCTCTGATCGATGGAGAGGTCTTGGATCGTAGCGACCATGTCGCTTACCGAGGCCTCGGCCGTGAGCGGCGCGGCGGATCCGCCCATCCGAGTCTGCACCCACCCCGGGTGTATCGCGACCGTCACGACGCCGTACGGCACCAAGTCATGAGCTAACGTGCGACAGGCCATGTTGACCCCAGCCTTCGAGATGCGATAGGCGTACGACCCGCCGCTCTGGTTGTCGGCGATCGAGCCCATGAGCGAACTTAGATGGACAATCCGCGGTGGTTTGCCGCGACCAGAGCGGAGCAATGGAAGCAGCGCGCGACTCACCCGCAGCGACCCAAGCGCGTTCGTGTTGAAGACTCGTAGGACGACGTCGAGGTCGAGTGAGTTCAAGTCCTCCGCGTGGCCCCGCTCACCGGCGTTGTTCACGACGATCTCGACGCCATCAACATGACCGTCGATCACTCGTACGGCGGCTTCCACCGAGGCGTCCTCACTGACGTCGCACCCGACGACGATTAGCTGTTCATCGGATTGCTCGGTTAGATCTGCTAGACCCTTAGAGGCGCTCGGATCGCGAGCCAGCGCGATGACCTGATCGCCAGCAGCGACCCATTGACGGGCGAACTCAAGCCCCAGGCCTCGACCCGCCCCGGTAACCACGACCCGGGCTGATTGACTCACCTTTGCGATTCGGCTTCCCGGCGTGCCTTAGCCCTTTGGACTCGTTTCACGAGCGAGAGCCACGCCGCGCCGGACGTCAGGTCGGCGTACTGAAACTCGAGGTTGGCGAAGAAGTCGATGCCGGGCTCGAACAGGTAGATCCCGTAGACCGTCTCGTACAAGCCGACCAGCCGGCGATCGAAGTTCGGGCTTACCGGCAGAACGTGGAGCGGGTAGAAGGTCGATCCCTCGCTAAAGATGATCAGCCGACTGGGATCGAAGGTGATCTCTTTCTCAAAACCGGTGAAGGCGACCAACAGCGGAGTCATCTCGTCGATATCCCCGGGAGACAAGTCGTGAGCCGCAGGAATCCGTTGTTTGAGATCAGCGAGGTGGGCATAGATGTCTTCGGCCGCCAGGACGATCGCTTCGCCATCGAGCGTCGTGACGTCAATCTGTAAGCCCTGGGTCGTCTCTCGGCCGACGAGTCGAACGCCCAATTCCTCCCACGAGAGGGTACTCGCGCTGCGCGTACCGCTCACAGAAGATGGGTCGTCTGCGGCCGCCTTTCCGTCGTTGACCGCCGCGGCATCGGCCGGAGGTTGAGCGTCATTGGTAGGCGGGACCTCTTGCTGAGCCGTCGCGCATGAGGCTAGCCCGAGGACGGCGATCAGAACAAGAAACAGCTCGCGAGTCATCAGGCCTCCGGAGTCAACAATCGTGAGACCGCGTCGAGGACGGCATCCCGCCCCTCGCCGGTACGGGCTGAGAACCATACCACTTGGTCGTCACCTAGGCCAAGCTGGCTGCATGCCTCGGTCAGAAGCGGTCGTCTCTTCCCCCGAGCCACCTTGTCAGCTTTGGTGAGAACCACCAGCGTGGGCACGCCACGTCCGGCAAGCCAAGCGATCATCTCGCGGTCCAGCGGGGTCGGTGGCCGTCGACTGTCGATCAGGGAGACAACGCCCATCAAGCGGCTATTGTCGCTCAGATAGCTCTCGATCATTGGACCCCACTGCTGACGAACCGCGATGGGGACCGCTGCATAGCCGTAACCCGGCAGGTCTACGAAGTAGCAACGATCGACGGCGTAGTAGTTGATCGTCTGTGTCTTGCCAGGCCGCTGGCTCGTGCGGGCCAGGCGGCGCCGCTGGACGAGCGCGTTCAGCAACGATGACTTGCCGACGTTCGATCGACCCACGAATGCGACCTCGGGTCTTGGCTCTGGGGGTTTCGTGTTCGGATCGACGGCCGTCAGCGCCAGCCACGCGCCGCGAACGTCGATCAGCTACGCCTCGCGTGCCTGGGAAGCGGAATCGGCGGCACTGGGTTCGGCTGAGTGGCGCTTGAGCACGTAGATTGGCGGCTTTTTGTCGACGATCGTCTCGCGGGTGACGACGACTTCCTCGATGTCCGAGCGGGACGGGATCTCGAACATGATCTCGAGCATCGTTTCTTCGACCACCGCTCGTAAGCCACGGGCGCCGGTCTTGCGCTCCACAGACCGTTCGGCGATCGCCTGGATCGCCTCAGGTTGGAAGCTCAGCTCGACCTCCTCCATTTCAAACAGCCGTTGGTACTGCTTCAGCAGAGCATTACGTGGCTTGAGCAGGATCTCCACCAACATCTCGACATCCAATGGATCGAGCGTCCCGATGACCGGAAGACGACCGACGAGCTCGGGGATCAAGCCGAAGTGAATCAGGTCCTCTGGCTCGACTTGGGCCATAATGTCACGCGCCTGCTCGATGCTCGTGCCCGTTTGTCTCGACCGCGAGAAACCGATCACGGTGGCGTCGGTGCGTCGCTGGATGATCTTGTCCAATCCATCGAACGCCCCGCCGCACACGAACAAGATGTTGCGGGTGTCGACCTGGATGTACTCCTGCTGCGGGTGTTTGCGTCCGCCCTGTGGTGGCACCGAGGCGACCGTTCCCTCGAGAATCTTCAGCAGCGCCTGTTGCACGCCCTCGCCGGAAACGTCACGAGTGATCGACGGGTTCTCGCTCTTGCGAGCGATCTTGTCGAGCTCGTCGATATAGATAATGCCTCGCTCGGCGTCGGCGACGTTGTAGTTGGCAGCTTGTAACAATCGGACGATGATGTTCTCCACATCCTCACCGACGTACCCGGCCTCGGTCAGTGTGGTCGCGTCAGCGATCGTGAACGGCACCTGGAGAAAACGGGCCAGCGTCTGGGCGAGTAGCGTCTTACCCACGCCTGTAGGACCAATCAGCAGAATGTTCGATTTCTCGATCTCGACTTCATCGTCGGATCGCGAGTTGATCCGCTTGTAGTGGTTGTATACCGCCACGGCGAGGCCTTTCTTGGCCTCCTCCTGGCCGATCACATACTGATCGAGATACTCCTTGATGCTTTGCGGGGTCGGTAGCTCCTCAAGCGGGGCGGCCTGGTCTTGGAGAGCCTCCTCCTGGAGGATTTCATTGCAGAGCTTGATGCACTCATTGCAGATGTAGACGGATGGGCCGGAAATGAACTTCTGCACATGCTCCTTGCTCTTTCCGCAAAAAGAGCAACGCAGTTCGTCTCTGTCGCGTCCGCCTCGATCGTCGTAGCCGCTGGACATGCGGTTTTCCGCCCCCTACTCGCCGTCGCCGTTGGAACCGGAGTCGTTTTTTGACTTGGCTGGTTTTCCGTCCCCGTCACGCTGCTGATCTTGGTTCAACAGTACAGCATCAACCATGCCATAATCCCGGGCTTCTTCGGCACCCATCCAGAAGTTTCGATCCGTGTCGGCTTGGATCCGCTCCACGTCCTGGCCGGTGTGGACGGCGAGGATCTCGTTCACCTTCTGCTTCAGGTGAAGGATCTCGCGAGCTTGGATCTCGATGTCGGTGGCTTGACCTTGGGCACCCCCCAGGGGTTGATGGATCATGACTCGCGAGTGGGGCAGTGCGAATCGCTTGCCTGGCGCCCCCGCAGCCAGCAACAGAGCTGCTGCCGAAGCTGACATGCCCATGCACATCGTCGACACGTCGTTTTCCAGGTACTGCATCGTGTCGTAGATAGCGAGCGCCGCGGACGCCACGCCGCCTGGACTGTTGATATACATGTTGATGTCTTTGTTGGGGGCCTCGGCCTGCAAGAACAGCAACTGGGCGATCACCAAGTTCGCGATCTCGTCGTTGATCGGCGTACCCAGAAAGATGATGCGGTCCTTGAGCAACCGTGAGTAAATGTCATACGAACGCTCTCCGCGGCCGGTCCGCTCAACGACAATCGGGATTAGTGGCATCGCGATCTCCTTATCGTGATTCGTGCCGACTATTCAGAAGTCGGCTCGGGTAGCTCCGGGGTTATGTCCGAGTGCTCGCGCAACCAAGCGAACACCCGCTCCATAGTTAAATGAAATCGAAGATCATCGAGTTCGCCGGAGCGCTCGAGCCGCCGGCGGGTCTCCGTCACTGAACTATTGGATGGGTCAACTCGGTCAGCGATCGCTCCGTCGACATCGGCATCGGTCGCCCGGAGGCCCTCGCGGTCAGCGATGGAGTTCAAGATATAGTATCGACGAAGCGCGCGCTCGGCCCCTGGCTTAAGTACGTCTCTCACCTCAGCCAATCGCTCAGGCTCGGCTCCGTCTGCCAGCAACTGTCGTTGGTCGCCGATCATGTTCGCGAGGTACTGATCAACCATGCTCTCGGGCAGGTCGATCGGGTTGGCGTCGATGATCTCGTCGATCAGAGCCTCGTTCACTTCGCGCAGGGACTGCGTTGCCATCTCGGCCTCGAGGTTGGCGCGGATCTTGTCGTGGGCCTCCCCCAGCGAGTCAAACTCGCCCAGCGAGCGGGCGAAGTCATCATCGAGCTCAGGCAGAAGTTGCTCACGAACTTCCTTGACGTGAATCCGGTAAGATCGTTGAGTGCCGCGCACGATTTCGTTGGGATGATCGTCGGGGAACCTGACCTCGATCATCTCCTCGGTGCCCGGCTCCAATCCCGTCAGGCCGGTCTCAAACTCAGGTATGAGCCCGTCGGCACCGAGCTCCGCTATTTGGTCTTCCTGCCGCTCGGTAGCGAGAGCGGTACCGTCGTTGCCAATAGGAGTCGAATCGAAGACCACTCGGTCTGCGGCTTTGGCTGGTCGGTCAACGGATCGCCAGTCAGCGCGCTCGTGACGCAATCGCTCGATCACCTCGTCGACGTCTGCCTCGCTCACTTCTCGAGTGCTGCGTTCGATGGCAAATCCGGTCGCCCGACCAAGCTCGATCTCGGGGCGGATGTCGAACTCGGCGGCGAACCGAAGCCCGCCTTCCTCGGTGCGCTCGACACCTTCGAATTGAGGGGCCACGATCGGCTCGAGTCCAGAGCGGGCGATGGCTTGTTCGAACCCTTCCTGAACCAATTGCTTGAGCACCTCTTGATCGATCTCGGGCCCGTACTGACGCTCGATCATCTGGGTGGGCGCCTTGCCGCGTCGAAAACCTTTGAGTCGCGCGCGTTTGGCGAACTCATGCACGGTCTGCTCGTGGACCCGCCTGGCGGCGTGAACTGGCACTTGGATCGCCATCCGGCGCCTCCAGTGGGCGAGTTCTTCGACCTCGTAACGGATCTCGGTTTCGCTCTCTATCAATACACTCATCGCTTCTCAGATGGTGCGAGAGGAGGGATTCGAACCCCCACGGCCGAAGCCACAAGCTCCTAAGGCTTGCGTGTCTACCAGTTCCACCACTCTCGCGTCACCAACGTCGTTCGCGGCGCCAGGCGAAGAGTTCACCAAGCCGGCGCAGCCACGAGGGGAAAAGTAACGAAATCCAGGGGAGGTAAAGAAGTGGCAGTCCGCCCCGCCCGTTGAGTGGCGATCAGCGAGCGGGGCGTCAGCCTGGTGGCGCTAGCGCGGAATGCGTAGCGCCCGGAACTCCTGCCCCGAACCGCCGGGTCGGAAGATCCTGAAGTAAACCACGGAGCCAGGTTCGAGATCCTCGACCGCCTGCCGGTACTCCTCTACGTTTCGGACTGGATGGTCGCCGACCTGTGTGATCACAGAGTTGGCCGGGATACGGGCGTCTGCGGCTGGGCCGGACGGCTCGACCGAACGAACAGCCACTCCTTCAGGAATCTCAGCGGCGCCGATTCGGCCGCGCTCGGCCAGATTGCTGCGCACTCCGCTCGACAGATCCTGGACCTCCATGCCGAGCGCCGACTCGAGCTCGTTCTGATCACCGCTGACGAACTGGGTGACGGAGTCGGGAGGAGCGGGTCGTTCGCCCAGCGCCACCTCGATCTTCCGCTCTCTACCCTCACGCCAGACGACGAGCTCGACCTCATCGCCAGGCTTGTGGAACGCAATCTGCTGTTGCAGCTGACTGGGGGTCGACACCTTGTGACCGTCGACCGCTAGCACGACGTCCCGAGGCTTCACGCCCGCTCTGCGGGCCGGGTTGTCTTCGATCCGCGAGTCGAAGTCCGCGATCAAAACACCGGCGGCCGTCGGTAACCCCAACGCCTCTTGGTCAAGCGGAGTTACCGCCTGGATCGAGACACCCAGGACCGCGCGCTCGACGGAGCCAGTTTCGATCAGCTGTTCCGTAACGTTGCGCACGATCGTGATCGGAATCGCGAACCCATAGCCCATGTAGCGTCCGGTCTGCGACGCGATTGCGGTATTGATGCCGATTACTTGGCCGTCGATGTTGACTAGCGGCCCACCCGAGTTACCCGGGTTGATCGCGGCGTCGGTCTGGATGAAATCTTCGATCGCATAGGGGTTCTCGCCACGATTGATGATGTTCAGATTGGCTCGGCCAATAGCGCTTACGATTCCAGCCGTCATCGTGAACTGAAGCCCAAGCGGGTTGCCGAGCGCGAGCACCCATTCGCCCACCTGGACGTCGCCGTCGGCTGCCAATTGCACCGCCGGTAGATCAGAAGCGTCGATCCTGAGAACCGCAACGTCGGTGGATGGATCCCGCCCCACGACCTTGGCGTCGAACGTCCGCAGGTCATTCAGGATGACCTGGAGGCCTTCCATATTCTCGACGACGTGGTTGTTGGTGACGATGTACCCATCGGGCCGAACGATGACGCCCGAGCCCCCACTGGGGCGCCTCAGCGGTTGATCATTCTCTGGATGCGGATTGCGCTCGAAAAAGTCTTCGAATGGACCGAAATCGAACGGCGGGTCACCACGCGGGACAAGTCGTTGGCCGGTGACGTAGACGACCGCCGGGGTAACCTCGTCAGCGATCTCGGTAAACGAGTTGCTCAACGAGCGGAGTGAGGCGTGACCGGCAGATGACGATTCGGTGGTCTGGGTCGCTTGGGAAGTCGGGGTCCAGTTGAGGGTCGAGGCGAACAGGATGCCGAGCCCCAGGCTGGCCACACCCACCAGCAAGACGGTCAGCTTGCTCTTGATCGGGTGCATCGGATTTGTACCTCCAAGATCGGGAATCTCACGCCGGCCGCGCGTGAGCAGCCGGTCCTAACCCCTAATACTGTAACCACCGGCCGGGGTTCCGGCCGGTGGCGAGGAGTTGCGTGCTATCAACTGGGACGACCGAGGGCCGGGCGCCCGTTCAAACCTGTGTGGCCGAGTCTACTTCTCTTCGTCCACGACTTCGTAGTCGGCCTCGATGACGTCTTCG
Source organism: Gemmatimonadota bacterium (assembly GCA_039588915.1). Taxonomy (GTDB): domain Bacteria; phylum Gemmatimonadota; class Gemmatimonadetes; order JACCXV01; family JAHWKZ01; genus CAMYLR01. The sequence continues at coordinate 61,904 of JBDGYV010000002.1, read as the reverse complement.
TCGACCGTCTCGGGCCCCATCGAATCGCCGGCAGCCGGCTCGCCGGTTGGTTCGCCCTCCGGGCTGGCCGAGGCCTGGTAGGCCTCTTGGGCCACGGAGTGCCACAATTGCTGTAGGTCATGGGTCGCCGACTTGAGGTCTTCGCTGTCCTCGTGCTTCAGCGCCTCGCGGGTGCGCTCGACGGCCGCATCCACACGGGCCCGCTGGTCGGGCGAGATCTTGTCCCCGAGGTCCGCTAGGCTCTTTTCGGTCTGGTAGACCAGCGAATCGGCCTGATTACGGATCTCGACCTTCTCGCGTCGCTCGCGGTCGCCGGCGGCGTGCGATTCGGCGTCCTTGATCATCTGCTCGATCTCGTTCTCCTCCAAACCGCTCGAGGCCTCGATCCGGATCTTCTGTTCCTTGCCGGTCGCCTTGTCCTGCGCCGAAACGTGGAGAATGCCGTTGGCGTCGATGTCAAACGTGACCTCGACTTGCGGGACCCCCCGAGCAGCTGGCGGCATGCCGGTCAGCTGGAAGCGACCGATCGTCTTGTTGTCGGCGGCCATGTCGCGCTCACCCTGTAGAACGTGGATCTCGACGGTGGTCTGGTTGTCCTCGGCGGTCGAGAAGATCTCTGCCTTCTTGGTCGGAATGGTCGTGTTACGCGAGATCAGCGTGGTCATGACTCCGCCCAACGTTTCGATCCCCAGCGATAGTGGTGTCACGTCAAGCAGCAACACGTCCTTGACGTCGCCGGCCAGCACTCCGCCTTGAATCGCCGCTCCGACGGCCACCACCTCATCCGGATTGACACCCTTGTGCGGCTCGCGGCCGAACAGCTCTTTGACCGTTTCCTGAACCTTCGGGATGCGTGTCGATCCGCCCACCAGGATGACCTCGTCGATTTCGCCGGGTTTCATCCCTGCGTCCTCCATGGCTTTCTTACACGGGCCCACGCTACGCTCGATTAAATCATCGATCAGCTGCTCGAGCTTGGCGCGCGTCAGCGTCAGATGGAGATGCTTGGGTCCGGATTGGTCAGCCGTGATGAACGGCAAGTTGATGTCCGTCTGCTGGGTCGAAGACAGCTCGACCTTAGCCTTTTCAGCGGCTTCTTTGATGCGCTGCAGAGCCATCGGGTCCGCCTTGAGGTCCAGCCCCTCCTGCTTCTTGTACTCGTCCGTGATCCAATCGATGATCCGCTGATCGAAGTCGTCTCCACCCAGGTGCGTGTCGCCATTTGTGGCCTTGACCTCGAACACACCGTCGCCGATCTCGAGGATCGAGATATCGAAAGTCCCGCCGCCGAGATCATAAACGGCGATTTGCTGGTCCTCTTTGTTCTCCAGCCCGTAGGCCAGCGATGCCGCGGTCGGCTCGTTGATGATTCTGAGCACTTCGAGGCCGGCGATCTTACCGGCGTCCTTCGTTGCCTGCCGCTGACTGTCGTTGAAATAGGCCGGCACGGTGACGACTGCGCGATCCACTTTCTGACCGAGGTAGTCCTCGGCGGTCTGTCGCATCTTCTGCAACACCATCGCTGAGATCTCGGGTGGGCTGTACGTGTTGTCCAGTACCTTCACCTGCACCTGGCCGTTGTCGCCCCCTTCGATTTCGTACGGCATCTGCCTGCGCTCGTCGTCCACTTCGTCGTGGTGGCGACCCATGAACCTCTTGATCGAGAAAATGGTGTTCTGGGGGTTGGTGATCGCTTGGCGCTTGGCGATCTGTCCGACGAGCCGCTCGCCGTCCTTCGTAAAAGCGACAACCGACGGGGTTGTCCGCGAGCCCTCGGCGTTTGGGATGACGACCGGGTCGCCGCCCTCCATTACTGCCACGACGGAGTTGGTCGTGCCCAGGTCGATTCCAATAACCTTGCTCATAGCTTTCCTCTCATTCGATCGAGATGGCCTGCATAGACTGCGTTTTTGGCGGGGAGCCCCGCCGGGCTACAGATATCCGCTCCCTCTAATGCAAGCCATGTGCCGCGCGCCAAACGCGTCATTTTGGCAGTTGACGGCGCCCGACGGTGAGGATACTCTCCGGGCCATGCACTTCGCGCGCGTGATCGGCCGGGTGGTGAGCACCCGCAAGATCGAACCCCTGGTCGGGTACCGGCTGCTGTGGATCGAGCCCACCGACGCCGAGGGGCGGCCCTCAGGCAAACCGCTGGTGGCGGTCGACACCGGCTCCTACGGAGACGATGAGTGGGTCTATTATGTCACCAGCCGCGAAGCTTCGTTGCCGTTGAGGGATCCGTTCTGCGCAGTGGATGCGGCAGTCGTCGGCAAGATCGACTCGGTGGACCGACGATGATCCTGGCGCGGGTGACCGGGACCGTCACGTCCACCCACAAGGATCCCGAATTGGCGGATTACAAGCTGCTGGTCGTTCAACCGTTGGCGATCGATGGCCGCGATGAGGGCGAAGAGATGATCGCCGTCGACCGAGTCGACGCCGGCATCGGAGACAAGGTGCTCGTTTCTCGTGAGGGGACCGGTGCCCGACAGGTCACGGGTCGCGAACGGGTCCCGCTGCAGAACCTGATTATTGGCGTGGTGGATCGGGTCGACTTTTTGAATCAAACCACGGGGCAAGAGTGACGGTCGGGCCGCACATCGATCTGTTGGCTGACCTGATCGCGGCCGAGCTTAGGGCTCAGCTCGCAAGCGGGACTTCCTATGCGCCCGGCGCCTGCGATCGCTGTGATGGTGCGCACTGCGTAGCCCACTGTGCCGACAAAGTGCGCCGGCTGGCGGCGTGCGGTGCGGACCGCTTCACCGCCGGGCCTGGCGTCGATGCGTGTGACAACGTTCTGGCCCGGATGATCGACCACACATTGCTGTCGCCGACAGCGAGTCGGCAAGAGATCGAGGCTCTCTGCGACGAGGCGGTGGAGTTCTGTTTTGCCACCGTGTGCATCAACCCGTGGTGGGTGGCGTTGGCTGCCAAAAGGTTGGCGGCTACACCGGTTCGAGTGTGTACGGTGATCGGCTTTCCGTTGGGCGCCAACCGATCCGAGACCAAGGCGTACGAGGCGATCCGCGCACTCGAAGACGGCGCCGCCGAGCTCGACATGGTGATCAACGTGGGTGCGCTCCGGTCGGGTGCCTACACCGACGTTGAGAGAGACATCCGTGGCGTGGTCGAGGCGGCCAAGGGGAGAGCCAAGGTCAAGGTGATCATTGAGGCCGCTCATTTGACCGACGAGGAGAAGGTGAAGGCATGCGTCCTCGCACAGGCCGGTGGAGCCCACTTTGTGAAGACCTCAACCGGCTTTGGCCCCGGTGGCGCGACCGAAGCCGACATCGAGCTCATGCACCGCGTCGTTGGTGCCGAGCTCGGCGTCAAAGCGTCGGGAGGCGTGGGGGACCAGCCGACCGCACTCAAGATGATCCAGGCCGGCGCGACGAGGATCGGAGCCAGTGCCGGCGTCAAGATCGTCCGCGGAAACGGTGCCGAACCCGAGCGGTCATACAGAGCGGAAGCAGCAAAGCCTGGGGATTCAGGCAACGGCCACGTCCGAGCGACCATCATTCCCGCTCCTCGCGCAACGATTCACAAGCTAGGGTAGCGCCCAGAATGCGGCGGCCGGTTCTGTGTTTGTGGGTCAGCCCCGAACTCATAACAGCGCTGCTTCTGATTGCCATCAACCCGTCGCTGTCCCTGGGTCAGTCCCGATTCAGCGTAACCCCTTTCGTTGAAATCATGCGGTTCGATGGTGATGGGCGAGATGAGTTCTTTCAGCCCGAGCCCGTTCGCCAGGGGGCAGAGACGGTCTGGGGTGTCCGAGGTGCGTGGGTGCTCGACCGGCGTTGGTCGCTCGAGGGTGAGGCGGCATTCTCGGACACGGATCCGGAGCTTGGTTGGACCGACCTTCGATTAGAGGGGGAGACGGCTCCCTTTGGTGTTGATGCTCGTTTTGTATCGGCGAATGTCGTTTATCGAGTGCCGATTACGCAGCGCCTGGATCTACTGTTTTCAGGCGGGGTTGGAGCAATCAGGCTTGCTTTTGAGAGGCAGAGGTTTCAGGCACCCTGTTTTCAGGAGACGATCTTTAGCTGCGACGTATTTATAGTCTTGGAGGGGTCGGAGACCGATACGTTTCTCAACTTTGCGGCGGGGGTCGTTGTCCCAGTCGAGCAGCGTCTAAGACTGCGTCTTGAGGTAAGGGACCGAATCCAGTTCTGTTATCACACTAGGCCGCCCTTTGGGGTGCCAGAGATCATAACGTTCACCTGCGGTGAATCGGAGGGAGCCAAGCTGCATCACGTGGCGAGTTCTTTCGGGCTCGAAGTCGCGCTATAGCAACGCTACGCTACGTGTGAAGGTCTACGTGTCGGGACACTCCGCGTAGCGATCAAGAACCCGACGAAGACGAGGATTAGCGACGACAGCTCGGCGAGATACAGGTAGCTGAGCATCCCGAAGCGCGCGAAGGCGCTCGCCCCACCGCCGAGGATCGCGCCGGCGGCGATCAGCACCGCCCCGAACAGATACCAGACCCGGAACACCCACGCGTTCCACCCGAGCAGGCCGTGGAGCGACTCGGTCATGCTGCCGGTCGCGAAAAACGCTAATCCGATCCCCCACACGAAGAGGTGGGTACCGCCGCGCTGTGCGTAACGGCGGAAGATCGTCGTCACGAACACGATGCCGACGATCGACGAGAGGATCGGCAGGATCCGATTCGGCATGACGACGAGCCGGTGCGCCGGGGACTCGACGCGCGTCGACCACGCCGGCAGGGCGTCGAACATGACGCCCAGCGCGACGACGATCATCGCCACCGCCAGCAGGCTCAGGACGATGAGAAGAGGCGGCATCCACCCCGGGTGTTCGGATGTCGGAGTCGTCAATTTGCTCTCCCGCGCGACTAGAACCCGTTTATCGCCTAACCTTTGGGCTCGAATTCTCGCTATAGAGGCCCTACACCACCTGCAACCGCGTCCGGTGCCAGGCGGTGTTCATGTAACCCTTGAAGTTCCAGCTTGTGGCCGGCTGTTCGGGTTGATGCGAGCCCGTCCCCTGCACGCGGACGACGATTTCGTGCTCGCCGGCCGCGAGCTCGACTGCGATTCGCCACAGGTACCATGTGCCCCGCCCGCCGGAACTCAATTCTGCCGGATGCCACGTCGCACCACTGTCGACCGAAACGTCGACACCGTCGACCTGTGTTCCACCCGCGCCCATCGCGTACCCAGCCAGACCGACGGTCCCGGCGCTGGCTGGTGTGCCGCCGTCGATCCGGCACAGCACTGCAGTGGGTCCTACTTCGCCGAGCATCATTCCGTGATCCCAGTCCACCGTCTCGGCTGACACATTGGGTGGAAAGAGCTTGTAGCTCTTCCGCTGGTAGTAATTGTCGGATGGCGTCGGCTGGGCGCGGATCTCAGTGACCCACTTGACGCTCCGCGCCCCGATGTAGCCGGGAACCACGACCCGTAACGGGAACCCATGTGTCGGCGGCAACGGCTTGCCGTTCATCTCGTACGCCAGCAGAACGTCAGGGTCGTTCGCCTTGTCAATCGGAATCGAACCCCCGAAGGGAAAAGTCTGGCTGCCCTTGCGCGCGCGATCACGCCCCACGAATGCCGTGTGCATGGCGTCGTCGCTCACGTTGGCCGCGGTCAGTACGTCGTGCAGTGCGACGCCACCCCATTGGGCATTGCCGATCGCCTCCGCGCCCCACGGCACTTCGCCTGGGATCTCGCGCACCGCCATAAGTTCATCGCGCCGGTTGCCAGCGCATTGCAGGGTGGCTTCGACCACGCGATGCTGGAACTCGCGCTTCAGATCGTCGAGCGACAGCTCCAGCGACCGCTCAACGAGGCCTCCGATCGACAGTCGAAAGGCGTCAGCATCGATTTCTGGGACTGGAGCGTGGTTGCGAACAAAAAACAGTTCTTCCGGGGTGATCGGAGAGTCGATCAGTGCGGGCACCGGCGGCCCGCCGTTGAACGGTGCGGCTTGCCGGACGATGAAGTCGGCGTGTTTGGTCGGCCGGATCCGTTCCATTGATCCTCCTCTAACGTTGACTATCGATCTACGGCTACGATCATTCCGAGACGTCGACCGCGGGCGTCAACAGATCCAATGGCCCGCGGCCGGAGCCTAACCCCGGGGCGCGCTCGATCGCCTGTCGAACCCAATGCCGTGCCCCCCGAACGGCGCTCTCCAGCGATTGACCGAGCGCCAGCCGGGCGGCGATCGCCGAGGCCAATGCACACCCTGATCCATGCGTGCTACTGGTCGCGATGCGCGGCTCGCGAAACACCTCGCGGCGCCTACCGTCGCAGTATACATCGACCACGTGATCGCCCTCCAAGTCGCCGCCCTTGACCAGCACAGCCTTGGCACCGAGCCGATCGATGATCGCGTCGGCTGCCACCTCGAGGGCGGTTTCGTCGGCGATCGTCGCCTCCAACAGCACCGCCGCTTCCGGGGCGTTCGGGGTAACGATCGTGGCCCGCGGGAGGAGCTTGTCACGGAGCACGTCGACCGCATCTTGGTTGATCAAGCGCACACCGGTTGTGGCGACCATCACCGGATCGACGACGAGGGCGTTCCATCGGTAGCGATCAGCGGCTTCGACTACGACTTCGACGATCGATCGGTTCGCGAGCATGCCGGTTTTGACCGCGTCGGGCGGAATGTCAGAGACCGCAGCGTCGATCTGCGCAGCCACGAAATCAGCCGAGAGCGCTTCCACACCGACCACGCCCTGGGTGTTCTGAGCAGTCACCGCTGTGAGGGCGCTCATCCCGTAGACGGCGTGAGCGTGGAAAGTCTTGAGATCGGCCTGGATTCCGGCTCCGCCGGACGAATCGCTACCCGCGATCGTCAGCGCGACCGGCGTAGAGCTAGCGATTGTAGCGCGAGAGCCGGCGCCGGATGGCGTCGAACTCCGCATCCTCCATGATCAGGTTCGGTCGCGGCTCCAGCGCCTCGATCTGGGCGCGAACGCTCCTGATTCGCTCTTCGGTCAGCGGGTGTGAGGCGAAGAACTGCTCGACTGAGTTCGGCGATTTCTGACGCTGACTGATGAGCTCCTGGAACATCGTAACCATGCCGTGCGGATCGTAACCGGCTGAGTACATGTACATCACCCCAAGGTCATCGGCTTCGCGCTCGGCGTCGCGGCCGAACTTGGCGAACGTACCCGCGCCGACGATCTGGGTAACCAGCTGTTGATAGAGAGGCGGGTTTGAACCCAATGCTAGGCTGGCGACGATATTGAAGCCGTAGGCCTTGGACAGCTGCTCGGTGCCGTGGCGAGCAACTCCGTGCGAGATTTCGTGCGCCAGTACGCCGATCAGCTCAGCGACGTTGTCGGCGGCTTGGAACAAGCCCGTGTTGACGTACACATGACCCCCCGGAATATTGAACGCGTTGATCCGCGGATCGGCCACGATGTGAAACTTCCACGGTGCCTGGGCAAGTTCGGTCTGGGTTACAATTCGCGTTCCCAACCGATTCAGATACGTGAGTGCAGGCCCATCGTTGATGACCGGGAGCTGTTGCTCGATGTCCTGCTCGAGCTGAGAGCCGAGTTGCCATTCCTCCTGGTACGAGACGAGGTTGAAATCTCCCTTGTTAACGCCGGTGGAGGCGCACCCCATCGTGGTGACCGCCAAACCGAGCACGATCAGCATGTAAGAGCGAGTTCTGGCGAACAAAAAGCGGCGCATGAGGCTCACCTCTCTCCTCGGAGGCAATCGTTACGGCTTGAAAGCCAAAGCGTAATATCGCATGGGAATTGCAAAAGTTCCTCTCTACGATGAGTAGCGGCCTCGACGTGCAACCCTTGTCTAAGGCCAAGCGTAAGGTGTTTGCCGACTTGGGGACCCGAGCCGGACGAAACCGTCACGACCTGTTCCTACTCGAAGGGTGGCTCGCGATCGAGGACGCTGTGTCGCGCGGTGTCGAGTTTCTGTACTTGATCTTGCGCGACGACGCGCTGTCGCGATTCGAGGTTTGGACAGCGCGAGAACAACTCGGGTCGGCAGTCATCTACGTTTCGGCGGCTGCCGACTTCTCGTTGATCGCACAGACCACGACCCCACAGGGGATCATCGCGGTGGGGAACTTGCCGACGCTGGACTTGGCAGCGCTTCCGATCGGCCCACCGGGCTTGACGTTGCTGGCGGACGGCGTCCGTGACCCGGGAAACTTGGGCACACTGTTGCGAACGCTGGCCGGGGTCGGGGGCCGGACCGCCTTGTTGCCGACGGGGACCGTCGACCCATTCAATCCGAAGGCTCTGCGCGGGGCTGCCGGGAGTGGCTTCACGCTCGACATTGCGGCGGGCATGACGCGGTCGGCGGCTGTCGAGTGGTGCGCGGCGCACCAACTGCCGGTGGTCGTACTCGAGGTGGGTGCACCCGACCTCTTCCAGGCAACGCTCCCGTCAGTGCCGTTGGCGCTTGCGGTCGGTAACGAGGCTGCCGGTGTATCAGACGAGATCAAGGATCACGCGGCGCTGGTAGTCGGGCTGCCGATGTCGGACGAGGTGGAGTCGCTGTCGGCGGCGGTGGCAGGCTCGGTCGCGCTGTACGTTGTCGCTCATAATCTCGGCCGTCGGGGTGTGACGTGATACAAATCGCGAAAACCGTTCCGCTGATCGTCGCGGTGTGCGTGTTCGGCGGCGACGTCATGGTCGCGACCGCCCAGGAGGATGCCAGCCGAGTTCGTGCGCGCCAGCTGGGTGTCGAAGTCGGGGTTCTGCCGCCTGGTCCGCTCAACGCTATCACCGATGTCCCCGGCGTTCTCGTCGGTCATGCGACGGTAGTCGAGGGCGACTCGATCCGCACCGGAGTCACAGCGATTCGGCCGCACCCGGGCAACGTGTTCCTGGAAAAGGTCCCCGCAGCGATCCACGTCGCGAACGGATTCGGCAAACTGACCGGAGTCACCCAGGTCGATGAATTGGGCACACTCGAGACGCCGGTTGTCTTGACTAACACGTTGGCGGTCGGTCGCGCCGCGGACGCGCTCGTCGAGTGGACGCTGGAGGCAACCGATGACCCCGCGGTACGCTCGGTTAACCCGGTCGTAGCGGAGACAAATGATGGTTTTCTGAACGCCATTAGAGTGCCACGGATTGGCTTGGCCGAGGTCGAATCCGCATTGACGGTGGCTAGGGATGGTCCGGTGGACGAGGGGTCGGTTGGCGCTGGGACAGGGACGCGAGCGCTGGGATTCAAGGGTGGTATCGGCACCGCCAGCCGTCGGGTTCGAATCGGCGATGACGTCTACACACTGGGCGCACTCGTGCAGTCGAACTTCGGGGGCGCGCTGGAGATCAAAGGGGTACCGGTCGGGCAGCGGCTTGGCGCTGCCGATTTCATTCGACGGTGGGTGCCGAGCGACTCGGAGACTATGGGGCGCGAGCGAAGTCATGATCCGGTTGTGTACCGCCCGACGGACGAGCCCGATGCCGACGGTGGCTCGATTGTTATCGTGATCGCTACCGACGCGCCGGTCGGGGCGGACGCGTTGGTCAGGATCGCCCGCCGCGCGCCGTACGCGATCGGACGTGTCGGCGGTTTCTCTTCGCACGGCTCGGGAGATTACGTGATCGCGTTCTCGACCCATCTGGGGCTCAGGATTGCTCACGATTCAAATGGAACGACGACAACCCGAACGTCGCTGCGGGCCGAGACTCTCTCGCCGCTTTTTCTGGCAGCGATCGAGGCCACCGAGGAGGCGATCCTGAACTCGCTGTTTCAGGCGACCACCGTGACAGGGCACCGCGGCACCGCACCCGCACTTCCGCTAGATCGCGTCCGGGAGGTGCTCGAGGAAGCGGGCGTTGCTGACGGCAACGTACCCCGCCCATGAATCCCGCCACCGCCGAGCACGAGCACTCTTCCCAGCCTCTCGAGCGAATCGAGAGCCTTCTCCGCTGCCCCCTCTGCAGGTCATCCCTCAAGCGCGGGGAACAGGGACTCTCATGCGGGCAGTGCGGCGCGATCTACTCGGTCGAGGACGGCATTCCACTCCTGGCCCGCATCGGTGGAGCCGAAACCTGGGGAGAAGCCGCATCCGAGGCCGACAGCGGCGCCTACCAGAAACGGTATCAGGAGATGACGGGCGCCGCCGAATACAATCTGAAGTATCGCGCCCAGGCCCTTAAGCGCTCGAGTACCCGGCGCGAATTCAAGCTCCTGAACGAACTCCTCGGATCCCAGGGTCGGTCAGAGATCCTGCTCGATCTTCCCAGCGGGGGCGGCAGGCTGAGCCCCGCTCTCGCCCCCCACGCGGATCTGATCATCGAGGCCGACATCGCCTTGGGGCAGAGCCGGTTCGGTATGCAGGACTTATCGGTCGAGGTCCCACAAGTCTGGATGACCGCTTCAGCGTTCCACATCCCCCTGGAGGACAGGAGTGTCGACGGCGCCGTCTCCTGCCGACTCTGCCACCACCTGCCAACCCCCTGCGAGCGCGAGCGCCTGGTGCATGAGTTGCTGCGGGTGTCACGGCGCTTCGTAGTCATGACGTTCTTCGATTACCATTCCGTGAAGAACATCCTGCGCCGAGCGCGCCGGCCCTTCAACCACAAGCCGCCGAAGATGACCATGACCCGCGTGCAGGTCGCGGAACTCGCTAGGAAGGATGGCGCGGAGTTGGTCGCTTGTCCTCCCCTCTCGAGACTTTTTTCCGGCCACCGCTACGCCTTGATGGTGCGCCCCGGCGAGGGTGGAAGCTGAGAGGATGGGGGGTTCGGAGATCGGGGAGACGAGCCTGGCGATTCGCGTATGGGGAGACCCCTCTGGGGGGAGTAGGGAGATCCGGGTCCCTCGAGAGCCGCCCCCCACCGAGCGTCCCTGCCCGCCTTGGATGCGTGTCGAGCGCGGGGTGCTGGTCTGGTCTGCGGAGTGCGACGACACCACGCGCATCGTCTTCAAGATGTACCGGTACCGTGGTATGTGGACGTCTTTTCGCGAGCGGGTGACCCGTTTCAGGGTGGAGAGGGAATACCAATCCCTGTGCCACCTGGTTCAGCACGACATCCCGTGTAGCATCCCCCTCTTCTGGACCCGCGGATACTGCCGGAGGCAGGGCTACTACGAGATCCTCGCCATGCGGGAGATCGAAGATGCGACCCCCTTGGGGGTCTTGGTCACACCTGGCGCGGACCCCGACGGAGTGGGGGATCTAGCGCCCCTGTTCCGAATCGTTCGCCGCATGCACTCCAGCGGGCTCCACCACGGGGCGCTGGTCGCCAGGAACATCCTGGTCACGACGGGTGCGGACGGGAGCTGGTCTTTCCACGTCATCGACATGCCACGGGCGCTCGCGTTCCCACGCGACGTCTTCGACACACGCATGGGCCGGATCGACCTCATGGACCTCACACGGAGCTTGCTGCCCGTGCTGGGCGACGAGCGCTGCCTGGCCCTACTGGAGAGCTACGGGATGGACGCGGGCGGAGGCCGATCGCTCCTCGAAACTCTGGAGGGCTACCGCTGCACACGCCACACCCGCAACCGGTTGCAGGGAGAGTTCAAGCTGCGCTCCTGGTTCGCGCGCCACGTATAGAGGGCGGCACGTGCGTGATATGTGGGACGAACTAGGACGGTCGTCGCCCTGAGTTAGCCCCCGGCTGGACGCGGCCACCGACACGGCGATCTTCTGTACTCGAATGACGATTTCGATCCGACCTGCGGAGCGTAGCGACGTAAGCCAGATCGCAGATTTCAATCGTCGACTTGCGCTGGAGAGCGAGGGCATCCACCTCGACGATCAACGCTTGGCGGCTGGGGTGAATGCAATTATCGCCGACCCGAGTCGTGGTCGGTACTGGCTGGCCGAACGGGACGGTACTGTATGCGGCCAATGCCTGGTGACGGTCGAGCCCAGTGATTGGAACGCGGGCTCCTACTGGTGGCTCCAATCCGTGTACGTGGATTCCGGTCACCGGCGGACCGGGGTTTTCCGAGCACTTTGGCAAAGCGTACTCGACGCGGCTGCGGCCGCCGGAGATGTGGCCGCCGTGAGGTTATATGTCGACCGGGAGAATCGCGGTGCACGCGACACCTATCAGAGAATGGGCATGCGCGAGTCGAGCTATCGTGTCTACGAGCTGCCGATAGGACGACCATGAGCCGACGTTCTACACCGATTGCTGACCTACTCGTCGTCGACGATGAGCCGGGCATCCGCCAGGCGTTGCAACAGATGCTCGAGTACGAAGGGTACGCCGTCCGAACCGCTGAAAACGGGCCCCAAGCACTCAAGGCTTATGCAGATCAGGTGGCCGACCTGGTGCTGCTGGACATCAAGATGGCGCCGATGGATGGGCTCGAGGTGTTGGAGCAGCTGCGCGCAAAGGACCCTGATGCGACAGTGGTCATGATTAGCGGGCACGGGAACGTGGAAACAGCTGTCGAAGCGCTCAAGCGAGGGGCTTTCGACTTCCTTGAAAAGCCACCCGACCGTGAGATCGTTCTGCGCCGGATCGCAAACGCCCTGGCCGAACGGGAACTGGAGCGAGAAAACGCTGCTCTTCGCAGTGCCGGCCCGGTGACACGCGATGCCATCGTGGGCGACAGCCCAGCACTCGAGGAGGTTCTTCAACAAGTGGCCAAAGTCGCACCCACGAAAGCGTACGTGTTGATCACCGGAGAGAACGGGACGGGGAAGGAGTTGGTCGCCCGGGAGATCCATGCTCGCTCAGAGCGTCGCGACAAGCCGTTTATCGAGGTCAATTGCGCGGCGATCCCACAAGAGCTCATCGAGTCGGAGCTGTTCGGACACGAGAAAGGGGCTTTTACCGGCGCGCACGCACGCCGAAAGGGCAAGTTCGAGCTGGCCGACGGCGGCACACTCTTTCTCGATGAGGTCGGGGACATGAGTCTAGCCGCGCAAGCCAAGGTCTTGCGAGCGCTGCAGGATGGAGTGATCCAACGCGTTGGCGGCGGCGAGCAAATCGAAGTCGATGTCCGCGTGTTGGCCGCGACCAACAAGGACATCGTGTTCGAGATTTCGGAAGGCAACTTTCGAGAGGATCTGTACTATCGATTGAACGTCGTACCGATCCACGTGCCGCCACTATCCGAGAGAGTGGAGGACATCCCACGCCTCGTGCACCACTTTAGGCGCTCCTATTGCGCCGAAAACGGGATGGTGGCAAAGCCATTTGCCGAAGAGGCGGTTGATGCGCTCACCAGGCGCCCATGGCCGGGCAACATTCGAGAGTTGAAGAATACCGTTGAACGGCTGGTCATCCTGGCGCCCGGGGAGTCGATTGAGTCTGATGACGTGCTGACGCTGACCCGGCCCGTGGTCGACAGGTCTAAAGCGCGTGAAACGGAGTCTTTGATCGCCAGACACTCGACGTTCAGCGACTACCGCGACGCCGCCGAGAAAGCGTTTCTAGGTCGGAAGTTGAGCCAGAACGACTGGAATGTCTCCGAAACCGCACGTCAACTCGACATGCAACGTTCCCACCTGTACAAAAAGATCGAGAAGTACGATTTGTCTCGCGACAAGTAGCGTCTGGGCTACAGGTCGGTGATTTCTCTCGCGCGCTCGAATATCGCGTCGAGCATCGGTTCGGTGAGCTTGCCGGTAAAAGTGTTCTGTTGGGAAGGGTGATACGAGGCGAGCACTACCGGTTCGCCAACCCCTAAGTGGATTTCAGCACCGTGCGCGAACTGTGGCTTTGGGACTGGGACCGGCCCGCCCTGATCGCGATAGATGCGTAGGACGTGGTCGTACGCGTACTGCCCTAATGTCACTACCGCGCGCACATTCTGGAGTGCTTTGATCTCGGCCTCGAGGTACGTGCGACAATTGTCGCGTTCGACCGGCTTCAGCCGATTGGCAGGTGGGGCACAGCGGGCAACGGCGGTAATAAAGCAGCCGGTGAGGGTGAGACCGTCATCCCGACGTTCGCACTGCTGTTGGTTGGCAAAGCCGGCGCGGTGGAGCGCTCGATACAACCAGCGACCGGATTCGTCGCCGGTGAACATTCGCCCGGTCCGGTTGGCGCCGTGAGCGGCGGGGGCCAAGCCGACCAGCAGGCAACGTGCGTTCGGATCCCCCCAGCCGGGCACCGGCCGTCCCCAGTACTCCTCTCCCGCGAACGCCCGCCGCTTCTGTTGAGCTACCAACTCGCGCCACGCTACCAGCCGCGGACAACGTCGACAACGGGTGATCTCGAGTGCCAAATCGTCCAGCGACGCCACCATGTGTTCGAAACCTAGCCCCGAGTTCTATTGCCGACCCGTTGGAGATCCCTCGACGAGGGGCGATATTTGTCCCAGTGACGAGTGTCCAATCCGATCCGGTTTCCGAACCGAAGCCCGTCTCCTGCAGCCGGGTTAAGATGAGCGTGTTCGCCGACCCACAGTCACGCAACATCTTTGGGTCGGTCCACGGCGGCTGGATCTTGCGTCAGGTCGATCACGCAGCGTATGTGGCCGCCGCTCGCCATGCCGGCAAGCACGCTGTCACCGCGTCGATCGATCGGGTTGATTTTCGATCACCGATTCGGATTGGCGACTTGGTCACGTTGTGCGCCGAGGTCCACTGGGTAGGTCGAACGTCCATGGTGATCGGCGTGCAGGTCGAGGCCGAGGACTTGCTGTCTGGGGAGGTGCGGCACACCACGTCGTGCCTGTTGACGTTTGTCGCGATCGGCAAGGATTTTCGGCCGACTGCTGTGCCCGGGCTCAAGCGCGAAACGCCGGAAGAAGAGTCGCTGTGGGAGGCCGCCCAGAGACGCCGGGATCGAAAACAGGGCAGAGCGTGAATCCCTGGCCGGGCAACGAGTCACAGGGTACTTATAAAGGCTTATGAGTGAGACGTATCGCAATCTGATCGGTGGGAAATGGGTCGAGTCCGCGACCGGTACGACCTTCACAAATACCAACCCGGCTGACACCAGCGACTTGGTCGGGACGTTTGCTGCGAGCGGACCGGCCGACATTGACGAGGCGGTGGTTGGGGCCAGGGCGGGGTTCGAGGAATGGTCCCGGATCCCGGCTCCGGTGCGAGGCGACGTACTTAAGCGGGCCGGAGACCTCTTGACCGAGCGCAAAGACGAGCTGGCGGACGGGATGACACGCGAGATGGGCAAGCCAATGGTCGAGACCCGTGGTGACATCCAGGAAGCAATCGATACTGCCTACTATGCCGCCAGCGAAGGCCGGCGGCTGTTCAGTTACGCGGCGCCCTCCGAGTTGCCGCAGAAAATGGGCGTTTCTATTCGCCGCCCGGCCGGCATCTTTGGGATCATCACACCGTGGAACTTCCCGATTGCGGTGCCGAGCTGGAAGATCTTTCCGGCCTTGGTGTGCGGAGACGCGGTCGTCTGGAAACCGGCCGAGGACACCCCATGGTCGGCGGTCAAGTTCGTCGAGATTCTGCTCGAAGCTGGATTGCCCGAGAACGTTATTCAGCTGGTAACCGGCTTTGGGCCCGAAGCCGGTGCCCCGTTGACGACTCATCGGTGGGTGACCGGCATCTCTTTCACCGGCTCGACGGCTGTGGGTTGCAAGATCGCAGCCGCCTGTGGCGAGCAAGCCAAGCCGGTTTCGCTCGAGATGGGTGGTAAGAACGCGCAGCTTGTTCTCGACGACGCCAACGTCGAGCTAGCCCTAGAAGGGGTCCTCGGGGGTGCGTTCGGAACGACCGGTCAACGCTGCACTGCGACCAGCCGTTTATTGCTCCAGGCGGGTGTCCACGATGAGTTTGTCGACGAGCTGGTTCAGCGCGCGGAGGCGCTGGTGTTGGGGGATGGTCGAAAGCCGGGCACGGACGTCGGGCCTTTGATCAACGAAGAGGCCCAAGATAAGGTCGTCAAGTACGTTCGAATTGGCACCGACGAAGGCGCAAACCTGAGAACCGGAGGTGAGATTCCGGCGGACAAGAGGCTCGCCTGTGGTTGGTTCTACCGACCGACCATCTTCACCGGCGTCGAGTTCGCCATGCGGATCGCCCAGGAGGAAATCTTTGGACCGGTACTGTCGGTTCTCAAGGTCGAGAACCTGGATCATGGGATCGAGGTGATGAACGATGTTCGGTATGGATTGTCATCGTCGATCTATACTCAGGATGTCAACGCGGCGTTTCAGGCGATCGACCGCGTTGATGCTGGGATCACGTACGTCAACGGTCCCACGATCGGGGCTGAGGCTCATTATCCGTTTGGTGGGGTAAAGGACACCGGTAATGGCCACCGCGAAGGCGGCTGGCCGGTGTATGATTTTTTCAGCGACTTGAAAACCGTTTACGTCGACTACAGTGGGCGCTTGCAACGGGCCCAGATTGACACGTGAGGCGTCCTGTGAAAAGAACAGAGAAAAAAGGGAAGACGCGCTACACTCGTGCCCCCGTAGAGTCGTCGTTGAAACGGGGCGCGTGGGAGTGGGCGAAGTCGATCGCGGTAGCGTTTGTGCTCTTCATCGTCATCCGCACGTTTCTGGTCCAGGCGTTCAAGATCCCCACGGGTTCGATGGAGGACACACTGTTAATCGGGGATTTCTTGTTGGTCAACAAGGTCGTGTATGGTGCACAGATTCCAGGGACAGCGTATCGATTGCCCGGCTTCAGCGAGATCGAGCGTGGTGACATTGTGGTCTTCGTCTACCCCGACCCGTACAACGAGTACGAGCCCGACCCCGACTACGTGAAGCGTGTGGTGGGGATGCCGGGCGACACGCTGTCAATGCGAAACAAGGTGTTGTCGGTTAACGGTCGGACCCTACGTGAACCCTACGTGCGATACGTCGATGGACTGGATGATCAGTACCGCCCACAGTTTGCTTGGCAGCGCGAGTTCTTGAAGTCCGAGGTCGGCTACGACAAATACCGGCCCTCGCGTGACAACTGGGGGCCGATCGTGGTTCCGCCGGCGGGCTACTTCGTCATGGGTGACAACCGCGACAATTCGGCGGACAGCCGATACTGGGGTTTCGTCCCCCAGGAAGCGATCAAGGGTCAGCCGCTAATCGTGTACTTCTCCAAGGAATCGGCTGGTCCAATCCCCTGGATCGACGAAATCCGATTCGGCCGGATTGGCGATCTGATCCGCTAGTACCTGGACATCTTCGGGTTTCTTATGGTATAATCGGCTCACATCTACTCACAGGCGCTACCAAAGCGCCCCTTCCAAAATCCATAGACTCAGGGAGACCGGGACCTGTATGGCTATGGCCTTGAACGCATCTAAGCAGACCACCTTTGACGAGGGGTCGCTCGACCTGTACCTGAGGGAGATCAGCCGCTATCCGCTGATCAGTCGCGACGAGGAGGCACGGCTCGCAAGCCGCATCCGAGCGGGCGACCAGGAAGCGATGGAGACGCTCTGTCGCTCCAACCTGAGGTTCGTCGTTAGTGTGGCAAAGAAGTACCAGAACCAAGGCGTCTCGTTGGCCGACTTGATCAACGAGGGGAACGTTGGGCTCATTCGCGCCGCCCACAAGTTCGACGAGACGAAGGGCATCAAGTTCATCTCGTATGCGGTGTGGTGGATCCGGCAAGCGATCCTTCAGGCGCTGGCCGAGCAGTCACGGATTGTCCGCGTACCGCTGAATCGCGCCGGCACGTTGCACCGAATCGGTCGACGTTCGAACGCGTTGCTTCAAGAGCTCGGTCGAGAGCCATCGGCCGAGGAGATCGCGCGCGGGATGGACATCTCGATCGAGGAGGTTCGCAAGACGATGTCGATCTCGCAGGCGCATCTGTCTTTGGACGCGCCGCTGACGCCGGGTGAGGACAACAAGCTCTTGGACTACCTGCCCGATGAATACAGTCCACTGCCTGATGACAACGCCGCCGAGAGCGCCCGCCGCAGGGCGATCCAACGATCACTAGGCTCGCTCAAGCCGCGCGAGGCGAAGATCCTTCAGCTGTACTACGGGCTCGACAACCACGAGGCAATGACCCTGGAGGAGATCGGGTCGGTGCTCGGTATCACCCGCGAGCGGGTGCGTCAGATCAAGGAAAAGGCACTCGAAAAGCTGCGCCACCGTTCGCGATCCGAGACACTGGAGTCGTTTACCGTCTGAGTGCGGCACCCAGCGGTTCACCGCGTAGCGTCGGAGGCATGGCAGACATTTGCCCGCTTCCCGCTGGTGGTGATCACCGGGTGGGTGTGTGCGATCGCGTTCATGCTCGAGGGTATGTCCGAGGTGCTGAGGGCTTCTCTCGGGTTACCGCTGTTTCTGGCGCTGGCTCTGTTTACCGAGCGTCGCGGTTGGACCGGGTGGAAGCGCGCCGCGCCTTCCCTAGCCGGTCTGGCGATCGTGGTCGCCTTCTATGTCGCATGGCCCGGCTGGTCTGACGACGTCGCCAACCGGCGTTTCGTCCAGCTCAGCGTCAGCTTTCATTTGCTGGTAGCTGTCCTTCCCTACGTCGGCGATCCCAACACCGAGGCTTTCTGGGAGTACAACAAGCGGCTCTTTCTGCGGTTTCTGACGGCGTATCTGTACTCGATGGTGCTGTTCATCGGCTTAGCGGTCGCGATGCTCGCGATCGACAACCTGCTCGGAATCGACATCGATGACTCCAACTACATGCGGCTGTGGGCGGTGGTCGCGTTTGTGTTCAACACCTGGTTCTTTTTGGCCGGTGTACCCAAGGAGTTGGAATCGCTCGGGGAGCGCGCGAGCTACCCGATGGGCCTCAAGGTCTTCGCTCAGTTTGTGCTGGTCCCGCTGGTGGCTCTCTACCTGCTGATCCTGAGCGTCTATTTGATCAAGGTGATCGTGACCCAGGAGTGGCCAAGCAACTGGATTGGATGGCTCGTTTCGAGCGTGGCGGTGGTCGGCATTCTCTCGGTGTTACTCGTCTACCCAGTGCGCCACCGAGCAGACTCTGGATGGATTCGCAAGTACAGTCGTGTTTTCTATATCGCGCTGCTCCCATCAGTGGCCATGTTGTTGATGGCGATCTGGCAGCGGGTTCACCAATATGGCGTGACCGAAAACCGTTACTTCATGATCGTACTGGCGTGCTGGTTGGCGGTGATCGCGATGTATTTCGTAGCTCGTGGTTCACGAAACATCAAGCTGATCCCGACCACGCTGGCACTGATCGCATTGGCGACGTTTTTAGGCCCCTGGGGGGCGTATTCGGTTTCGAGAAGCAGCCAGCTCGGAAGGCTAACGGATCTGCTGGCCGCCAACGGGTTGCTAACTGGCGACAGACGAGAGGCAGCGGCAAGCGCCGCTTCTTACGACGACCGACGCGAGATAAGCGCCACCCTTAGGTATCTCATCCAAACCCATGGCGAAGGTGCGATCGGTGCGCTCGCTCAGCTCGAAGGGGACGCACCGGTCGATGTCGAAGGCCCTGTGGTGCCGTCACAGATACCGGGGAATGAACAGGTCGCCGACCGCCTCATGAAGCAGTGGGGTTTGGCTTACGTACCCCGATGGGTGGCATCGGAAGACCGGGAGTTCTTTAGCTATTACGCGACGACGCCGTATAGTGGATCGGCAGCAAAGTCGATCGCCGGATTCGACTATGTCACCCCCTTGATGTGGTCGCGACCTCTTTCGCAGATGGTGGCCATCGGTGCCGATACACTTGAGTTTGGTTTCGACGAGGAGGGCAACGTGTTTCGAGTATTGAAATCGGGCAGCGAGATGGTGGCGGTTCCGTTGGCGTCGCTGGTCGACTCGCTGAAATCTGAGGATCAGCCAGGCCGGATCGGCGTCCCTCCGGATCGATTGCGGGTCGAGGGGCGCAGCGAGCAAATGGGCGCCAGGTTGGACATTCGATCGATAAACGGACGGCAGACGGAATCAGGCCTGGTGATCCAGCACGTCGATGGTGAGGTCTATCTCGACTTTGAGTAACGGCCGGACCGATACTGTTTTTCAGCCTTCGTTGATGCCCCCAAGGGCGCGATATCCTACGTCTGATGGTGGGGGTCGGCTGGTCGAGCGTATTCAACTCGACGACGGTGGTCCCTGTGCGGCGGCGATCGTCGGGCTTCCCTTTGATGCCGCGATTCCGACGCGACCGGGTGCGCGTCGTGGACCGGATGCATTCCGAACCGCCCTGGCCCGGTTTTCGGCTGACCAGGGGAGCTCACCGTGGCCGGTGGGATCGAGGATTACCGATCTCGGGGACGTCGATCTTCGTGGCCTCGGTGTCGCAGACGCTCATGATCGCGTCGCGAAAGTGCTCGGCAGCGTTCTCGATCGCGTCGAATGTCTGGTTTCGATCGGTGGCGATCAGAGTCTCTCGTTTCCGGTCTTTCGTGCGCTGGTCGAAGCCCGTGGGGGAAAGTGGGGGCTGATCAGCTTGGACGCCCATCATGATGTGCGGCCATATAGCCGTGATTCGATCTCCAGCGGCACGTCGATGCGGCGGGCACTCGAGCTGGAAGCGCTGCCACCCCAGCGGCTGATCCAAATCGGTATCCGACCGTTCGCCAACTCGGCCGCTCATCGCGGTTGGTGTGAGGAGCGCGGTGTGGCCGTGTACGATGTCGCGACGGTGCGCGCTCGCGGAATTGAGCAGGTGGCCCAAGAGGCGCTCGAGCGCGCCTCGCTAGAGGCCGATCACCTCTATGTTTCGCTCGATCTCGACGTCGTTGATCAGGCACAAGCGCCAGGCACCAGCGCCGCCGGGCCGGGTGGATTATCGGTGTCAGAGGTGCTGCCAGCGCTCGAGATGTGGGCGTCGTCGCCCACATTCTCCGGCGGTGACATCATGGAGTTGTCGCCGCGGTGGGACTGGGGAGACGAGACGGCACGAGTTGCGGCAAGGGCGTTTCTGGCGATTGCGTCCGCACGCTGGCCAGTCCTGATCGGCAATGCAGGGTGACTGGGCGTCACTTTCTGCCACTGTTGGGGTTGGCGATCCTCGCTGGCATCCGTCCCATCCCTGCGCGCTCGCAGTCGATCCCTCGTAGCATTCCGACCGACACCTTGCGCATCCGAGCCGATGGGCCGGAACCGGAGATCTCACTCGCGACCGGTGAGCGATTGGTGGTTTGGGTCGAGAATCGAGTTCACATCGATCGGCCTCGAGCTGCGTCGCTTCCGATACGGGAAGCGACGGCGGGCGAGGTGGTCGCCCGATTCCAAGGCGGGGCCCGGTTCGCTTGGCCACTCGAGCCGATCGTCTGGACCGCTCCTGGTGTGGGTCGTTTGTCGTTTGGTCTGAACGGCACTGCTGCGCACGGGATGACCGGTTCAGCTGAGGTCATCGTGGCCCGGCTCGGCGCCGGTTCAAGTTCAGCGCAGGAGACCTTCGAGCCGCCGACGTTGATGTTGGAGCGCACTGAGGGGGGGGTCAAAGCTCACTACGCTGACCGCGCGGGGTTCGGGCTGGACCTGGCCGCGCTCCGCTTTACGCTGATCACCTCCGAAGGCGGGACCTTCCACCTGGCGTCCTGGGTGCCGGCTGGAGCACGCGAGACGATTTTGCCGCTCCCGCCGCCCGGTGTCCCAGTGCCGGCCGGCGTGCACACCCTCGAAGCGACGATCACCGACCGGGTTGGGAACGACGCCCCGACCGCCACGCTGACGTTCGATTCCGCACGCCAGAATCCCTAACACCCACCTACTGTGACCCGATAGCCTCCAGCTGACGCTTCAATGCGTCCGGCGCGGTCACCGGGTCCAAGCACCGATCACCCACACAGACGTACGCTCGCGGCCCGCCTTCGCGCGGATAACTAAGCGCCTCCAACCTCCCCTGGTCGCGGTCCGGGTCGAGAATCTCCGTCACTCGCGAGGGCATGTACTGTTGCCACGCGACGCTCCACAGCGCGCGCAGCGTTTCGTCATCGGCTGGACCGACCAGGTGGATCTGAACCGGTGTGTCCATGACGTGGATCGCTGCCAGCGCCAGGCCGGCGCCTAGAAAGCCGAGGCCTGCCGCGTCTCCGGCGAGCGCCTGAACGATCGTCTCGGCCCGCTCGTGCCATCGCTCGTCGCCGCCCATCGCCGTCAACGCCGCCAAGCTGGTCGCGACTGAGGCATTGTCGGCCACCGGATAGTGCGGCTGGTCGATGACTCCGTCTCCACCGCCGTCGAACGATCGGTCGCGGCACGCGCCGCGTTGAGGATCGAAAAAGCCCCGCTCGATCACGTTCGCCAGCGTCTCCGCGCGCCTGAAGTGGTCGCGCTTGCCGGTCGTCTGATAAGCGGCCAATTGGGCGGCCAGCCACCACGCCTGATCGGTCAACAAGAGCGGGGCAGCGACGTCGATCGCATCATCGCCATCGTACGGAGGGCGAAGGACATGCCGCATTGCGCCGTCAGGCGTGGACAACTTGAAATTCAACCGTTCGACTGTACGCTCGCCCCACGCGGTGAGCTCAGGCCAATCGAAAACCGCGGCGGTCTCGAACGCGGCAGCCACGATCATCCCGTTCCAGTTGGCGTAGAACCGATGATCGATCGTGGGGTTCGGGCGCTTGGCGCGTTCGTCTAGCTCGAGTCCGTAGTACTCAGCCTCTCCGTCTGCATCTTGGCTTCCAAACGCACCGCCCTCACTGTGGCTCAGCGTTTCGAGCACAAACGAGAAGATCCCGCGCGTGGTCTCGCCAAAGCGCTCTTCGCCGGTCAACCGGTAAGCGTCGAGGTACGCCATCGCGAGCCGCGCGTTGTCCTCGGCCATCTTCTCGAAGTGCGGCTCGCTCCAATCACGGGTGGTCGAGTACCGGAAGAAACCACCAGCCTCATGATCGTACAACCCGTATGCGCGACCCGCCGAGAGGCCGGCTTCCCGCATCGCGATCAGCGTCTTTGTGGCCGACTCCAACGGTGCATCGGCGCTGCTGCCCCGATGCGCGTGGAGCAGGAGTCGCACGGCTTCCGGCTGTGGGAACTTCGGCTGGGTCCCAAACCCCCCGTAGCGCCAGTCGAAGGCGTCGAGGACCGATTCGACAACGGTTGTCAGAAACTGTGCGTGGAAAGCGCCAGGGCGGGAGCGTTCCTTGAGAGCCACCGCACGTCGCTCCCGAACGTTCTCGACCGCCGCGTCCATGGCTTGTCTGTCGTCGACCCAGCCGCGATGGACACGCTCGAGAATGTCGCTGAACTGCGCAGCCGGAAAGTACGTGCCACCGGTGATTAGCTCGCCCTCAGGGGTCAAGAACGCAGTCGTAGGCCAACCACCCAGGTTGTAGCGATCGTTGACGTCGGGTCGTTCATCGTTGTCGACTCGCACCGGCACGAACCACTCGTTTACGCGCCGAGCGACCTCGGGGTCGGCATCGGTCGTATCGTCCATCACGTGACACCAGTGACACCAAACCGCCGAAATCCTGAGGAGTACCGGTTTGTCCTCGCTTTGTGCGCGCGAGAACGCTTCGGGCCCCCATTCGAGCCATTGAACCGGTGAGGCGACAGCGTGTGCATCGAGTGGCATCAGGACTCCGTAAACCTAAGAGGGAGAAGCCGTTGACCGAATCGCCCGGATCACCGAACGGCCATGGCCGACCCAGGGGGCCGGGATTATACTGCGCTCGCCATGTCCAACCCACCGACCGCTGAACCGACTCTGGCCACGCGCGACACCGAGACGATCGACCGGGCTGCGGCCGAGCTCGAAACCAACCCGTTCGCCGCGGTCAATCATTATTTCGACATCGGGGCCACCGCGGCCGGCGTGTCGGAGGACTTCCGGTTACTGCTCAAGACACCATATCGGGAGATGCGGGTCGAGGTGCCGGTGAGGATGGACGACGGGAAGCTCGAGGTGTTCATCGGCTATCGCGTGCAACACAACGGTGCTCGCGGACCCTACAAGGGCGGGATCCGGTATCACCAGGACGCAGACCTTAGCGAAATCCGGGCACTGGCCTCGCTGATGACGTGGAAGACCGCCATCGTGGACGTTCCTTTCGGAGGCGCGAAAGGTGGCATTCAAGTCGACCCGCGGGGAATGAGCCAGCGCGAGCTGCGCGACATGACGCGCCGATACACCTCGCATATCTCCTACATCCTCGGAATCAATCGTGACATACCGGCGCCTGACATGAACACCAACGCGCAGATAATGGCGTGGATGATGGACGCGTACGGCCAGCGCTATGGTTACACACCCGGGATCGTCACCGGCAAGCCGATTCCGCTCGGGGGCTCGCCAGGTCGCGAGCAGGCGACCGCTCAGGGAGCCGCCTATGTGCTCGAGGCGGCAGCGAGCGATTGTGGTTTCGCGCTCGAGGGCGCGCGAATCGCGATCCAGGGTTTTGGCAATGTCGGCAGCTGGTCGGCTCGCATTCTAGACAAGATGGGCGCTACCATCGTGGCGGTTTCGGATGTCGACGGCGCGATCCTCAATGGCGACGGACTCGATATCCCGCGGTTGCTGAAGCACGTTGACGACACCGGTAGCGTGGTCGGGTTCCCGGACACCGACCCGGTGACCCAGGAGCAGCTGTTGACGTGCGAATGTGACATTCTCGTGCCGGCGGCGATTGGTGGCGTGATCACGCCGGAAGTCGCCGCATGCGTCCAGGCTGGCGTCGTCGCCGAGGCAGCCAACCACCCAGTGACACCCGGTGGGGACGATGTTCTGAACGGGCGCGGAATCATCGTGCTGCCGGATCTTCTCGTCAACGCCGGCGGCGTGATCGTGTCGTACTTCGAGTGGGTTCAGAACATCCAGAGGTTCCACTGGTCGCTCGACAAAGTGAACGAGGAGCTCAAACGATTCATAACCATAGCCTGGCGGGACGTGTTCACCACCAACCAAGCCGAGCGGGTAACATATCGCAATGCTTCCTACATGATCGGGATCTCGCGGGTCATGGAAGCGACCCGCCTCAGAGGCTACGTCTAGCCGCCTGCTTTCTCGGAAGTCCTAGCTAGCACTGTGCCCGGCGAGCTTCGGCTTCGCCTGGCTTGTCGTCGTCATCGCCTCGGTCGGTTTTGCGGCACCGGTCGGCTCGCCAGACGGCGTCGTATCGATCGGCGGGGAGGAATCCCGGCCAAGGGATGACGACCGCCACCCCGCCGTCCTCGGCCAGCGCGATGGGTCGCTTCGGTTCTGGCGTACCCGCTCCGGGCAATGTCGCCAGCCGCGAGTTGACGAGTGACTCCGCTCGCGCGATCGCCAATCGCCTGGCGTCGACGGGTGGTGTTCTGCGGCCGATCCCGGCTGGTTTGATGATCAACGGCTGGGTCGGTTCGGTAAGCGCGTTCAGCGTCGTTGGTGGAATCGTTCTGGTCACAGGGGCCTCAGGCGACATCGCAGGTTGGGGAATCTCGGTTTCCGGTCGCAGAGGCGATGCGTCATCGAATTGACCCGTGGGTTCCGGCTCGGTCCGACGAGGCTGGGTCACGATCGATGGGATTGGAAACCAATCGCCCTCGTCGATTGACCCGACGTACTCTCTTGACACGGGGATGGAAAGCGTCAGTAACGCCACGACGTGGATCGCCGCCGCAGTCAGTATGGCGAGCTTGAAAGGTCGTCCCCACCATGTATCGATGTCCGGTTTCAAGCACCCTCCTCGGGCCGCTTACACCTGGCGTCGACGAAGGGTTCGGACCGCTGTATTCCTGGCGCTAATCAGATCCGGCGGGCGAAAGCGTCCACGTCGAGCCTCCAAACACGCTCGCCGCAGAAGCGTGTTCCCTCGGGGCAGATCGGTCGCTGACCAGCGCGAAAACGAATCGTGCAGGGTGGGGCGAGATGACGCCCGATTCTCGGATTGACTAGGGCCACCTGTTGGGCCTCTTCGAGCGACGCCTGCCAAATCTCCTCCTGCGCATTGTAGCACAGACGCATCGTGTGCTTGTGCCACAAGTTGAGCAGGTCCGCCGACTCGGTGAACCGGATGGCGACGGCGTTTGGCAACAGATACTCGGCGAACTCAGCCGGGGCTCCAGCGGCGCGCACCGCGATAATGTCCTCCCACGTTCGCTCCATGCTCTCTCGGTAGGCCGCCTCAACGCGCGTGTCTTCGAGCACCAACCGTGGAACGATGTAGTCCGGGTCCGCGGAGACGTGGGCGGTGAGCGCCGGTCGCGAACCGGGTGTCATGCGGTGGCGTTGGTCTTGTGAGTCACCGGCGTGTGAGAGCCGTTTCCTAAACGTGTAGTGGGGGTGGAATAGGGCTCGTGTGAGCTTGGCATGGGTGGTCAGATTGAGCGCCTCACCGAGCAGCGGATTGAGTTGCGGATCGAGCGCCAGGCTGATCGCTTCGTCATCGGAGAGGGCGGCCTTGGGCTCGCCGAGAACCTCACGCACGGCATCGGCCAACACCTCCTCGTTGCGCGCACCATAGTCGACCAAATGTGCCACCTTGCCGTCCAACTCTCGGTCGAACTCACTTCGAAACGTTCGCTGTCGCTCGCCGTCACCATTGCGGGTGCTCAAAAAGCTGTGCTCAGGAGTGGTATCCAACGGAAGCGGTTCCTCCAGGATCGTCAGGTACGCCGGGTCGTGCTCCAGCAATGCGTCAACCATCGCTTGGACGACAAGCTTGGTCTCCGACGTCGTGTCCACTTGCTCGCAAATCCGAGCGTAACGCAACAGCGTGATCCCGCTGACCGTGTGATACAGGTAGGCGAACGTCGCGATCGGCAGCACGTATCGTGCTATCTCTTGAGCTCGCTTCTGGATCTCCTTGGCGTACTTCTCAGGATGTGCTCTTCGGCCTGGGAACCGCTCGTAGTAGGCATCCTCGGTCACCGGCGTCAACAACTCGATCAGCTCGCGGTACTCTTTCATCTGCCGTTCCACCGCCGATCGATATCGGGATCGGGCCTCCCCTGTCAACGGCGGCACAGCGACGTTCCCCGGCTTCACCTCCACGTACCGCTGACTCACCTGCTCGCTGTTGTAAAATGGGTGACTGTGGAGGAAACTCCAGATGAAGTGTCGACTGACGTTGGCGAGCGAGAACTGAAACTGAGCGTGTTGCAGTGTCGTGTGATGGCCGGCCTGGTACAGACTCTTCGCCAGCCCGATCCACCGGTCGTTGATTTCGACGTCGGGGATGATCCCCTTGGAGCTGTAGCACGTTCGTGCCGTCGCGAGAAAGTTGGCGAACGGCGCCTCGAACGCTTTGGTAAGGCGGACCTCGGGCGCTGGTGAGAGGAAGAGAGTCGGCTGGTTCACGTCTCCATGCTGGCTGCCTCAGGTCCGGATGAGTTGGCCCCGCGGCTCTTTCGGAACTGGCCGTCGATCGAGAATGGGCCCGAACCGAGCACGATGACGCCGATCAGCATCACGATCAGCGCGAGACTGTACTCGTAACCTTTTTCGAAGACGTTCCACCCGTTCGGAAGGTGTACGGTCGCGATCGCCACCATCATCTCTATGATGAAAAGCCCAGACAACCAGCGGGTGAGGAATCCCACCACTAGAAGTATCCCACCGAAAAGCTCGAGCCCGGCGACCGGGATCGCCAGCCAGGACGGAATCCCGACGCTTTCGAAGAACCCCGACGCGGCCTCGAGATTGAAGACCTTCGGGGCGCCGTGAACGATGAACACGACACCGCAGAAGAGCCGGCTCAGCGTAGAAACCAAGTTTGCGCCCGCCATATCGTTGCCTCGCTGCATTGGGGATCAGTGTCGAGGGTACCGTCGGCGAATAATCGCTGCCGTTCCAATGCATGTCAAAGGTTTTTGTCGGGGGCGGTAGTCAGCCGACGTGGGTGCCAAAAGCGGATAGGGCGGCTCTGACCGCGCGTTCGGCGACGCCAGGCGGGCCAAGGGCCTGAGACACACGTTGTAGCTCCCGCCTGATCGCCGCCCGTGCATCGCCGTTTTCCAGCCACTCGATCACCGGTTCCACCAACTGGCGCGGTTGCGCGTCGCGTTGAATCAGTTCGGGAACGATCGCTCGATCGGCGATCAGGTTCGGAAGCGCGATCCAGCGTACTCGAGCCATTCGCTTGGCAATTGCAAACGTAATGTTGGACAGACGGTAGGCGACGACGTGTGGTACGCCGAGCAGCGCGAGCTCGAGCGACACGGTTCCTGACGTCGCAATCGCCGCATCGCAGTGACCTAGCGTGATGTGGCGGTCCGTTTCTACGAGCTTGAGCCCAGCAACGCCGGCCAGGGCGCTGGTGACCGCCGACGGGTCCAGCCCTGGCGCAACCATCGTCATGAGCTCGATGTCAGGAATCCGCTGCCGGAGACGGGTGGCTGTTTCCGCCAGCAGCGGTCCCATCCGGGCCAACTCGCCAGCTCGGCTTCCGGGTAGCAGCGCCACCCAGCGACGCGATGCGGTCAGACCGAGCCGAGTGGCAACCGATTCGCGACTGCCGAGGTCGGTCGGGATGCGGTCCAACACCGGGTGGCCGACGTAAACAGCATCGACGCGGGAATCACGATAGAACTCGGCTTCAAACGGCAATGTGAGCAACACGCGACGCACGCTCTTCTCAATCGTGGCAATGCGCCCAGGGCGCCAGCCCCAAACGGTCGGGCTGACGTACTGAACGACGGGGATCGATCGTCGACCGAGCTTACGGGCCAACCGCAGATTGAAATCGGGCGAGTCGATCAGGATCGCTCCAATCGTCTGGCGATCAGCGGCGGCTCGCTCTAGCCGTCGCATAGCCCGGCGTATCGCCGGCAGCCGGGGCACGACTTCGACGAGCCCCAGAGCGGTGAGCTCGCGCGTCGCGACGACACGCTCGGCGCCCGCGCTTTCGAGCGCCGGACCAACGGCGCCGAAGAAATGGACCGTTGGTGCTACGCTACGCGCCGCGTTGACCAACTCGGCTCCGATAGCGTCGCCCGAAGGCTCACCGGCGACGATTAAGACTTCGGCCACGGGGAGCTCGACCGTTCCGCTTCGCGTGGCCTGGCGACCCACGCTTGGGCACGGGGTTCGGGTGAGTCGAGCCTTCCCTCTAGCCGGTCGGCTAGATGGCTCATGCGATCGTGGCCCCAGAAGATCTCGCCTTGCCACAGAAACGTTGGGACGCCGAACACGCCTGCAGCGAGCGCTTGGGCGGTATTCGCCTTGAGCCGAGCCTTGGTTGTTGGCGCAGTGATACGGGCGGCGAGATCAACGCTGTCGAGTGCGGTGGTCCTGAGCGCATCTTCGAGTACCGTCTGCTCAGTGAGCGGGCGTCCCTGACCCCAGCAACGGTCGGCCAGCTCGAAAGCGAGCTGAAGGGCGTGTGGATGATCTTGATAGAGGCACACTGCTCGCAAAGCCATCAGCGGGTTGAACGGGTGAGCCGGGGGGCCGATCAGGGGTACCCCGAGTTGGTCGGCTGCGCGGATGATGTCGCGTGCGGTGTATTGACGCTTGCTTGCCTCCTCGGCCGGCCCCACCAGTCCGGTAGCATCGAGGATCGCGCCATACAGAACCGGCCGCACCTGCCAATCGATTCGGTGACGCTCACCAAACGCCTCCGCCTGCGTAAGCGCTAGGTACGAGTACGGCGATATGAAGTCGAAGTGAAGCCGGACGACGTGTCGTGCCACGCGAAGTTCAGCCGGTCACGCTCAGGTACATGAATGGTGGGATCGTCAGTGCGACCACGTCGTCGCCGCCAGTGACTTCTCTTGATCGCGCCAGCGCGTAATCGAGACTTGGCGCCCACGACACGCCCAGCCTGCGGGCCACCCGATCGTCCGGGGGCCCAACCAAGATCGTCTCCGACAAATACCTGAGCGGGTAGGTCGCCCAATACCACACCGTAAAAGGATGAAAGCCGTGGTGCGCAAAACGGTGCCGATAGCAGTCGATCAGCTCTGGGTCGCGTGCAAAAGATTCTTGAAACTCGGCTTGCATCGTGA
This sequence comes from Gemmatimonadota bacterium, assembly GCA_039588915.1. GTDB lineage: Bacteria > Gemmatimonadota > Gemmatimonadetes > JACCXV01 > JAHWKZ01 > CAMYLR01. The sequence goes on along the minus strand of JBDGYV010000002.1, from coordinate 32,226 downwards.
ACGGATCGGTCGTGGCTGGTAAGACGTCTTCCCAGAACCGCTGGTATGCAACGTGGTAGCGATCGTGGAACACCTCGAACACCGGGTTCAAGATGATCACGACGCCGCCCTGCTTGATGAACGGCCGGTTCCAGAACCAGTTGAACACGTAGCCGAGGACGTCGCTAACCACTAGGACGGGGTTGATCCGAGCATCGATCGCGTACGGCGAGAGGTCGGGCAGGCCAAACACCAACGTGTCGAACTGCCGATCGACCTCGACCTCAAGCTGAGGTCGCAGCGCTCCCAGCGTGACCTCATGGACGTCGTCGATCGCCCCCGCGGTAATCGCTATCGGGGCGTACTTGGATCGTATGCCGCGAAAAATCTTGGCCCGCGCCGGCTCAGGCAATGCGCGCATCGACATGGGCGCGGTCTTGCGCAGGATCCGTTCGGCGACACTCAATCGGTCTGGTGATTTGCACAGATACTCGAGGTGTGACGGATAGGTGGCTCCATTCATGGCGGCCTCGATCACCATTATCCGACAGTGTTTCTGAACCACCTCGCTCATGCGGCGGATCGTCGCGTGCATGCACGAGCCATCGGGTTGCATCACGTGTGGCGTGTGCTCGGTCATTTGGGGCGCGTGATGGGGAGCGATCGAGTTGTAAGTGCCAAACCCGACGGCCACCGACTTGTGGCCTCCGTTTAGAGGGATTTGGACCGTGTCGACATAGAGAACGAGATCGCTTTCGGTCACCGCTCGGCTCGTCTCGACCGGTTCGCCCTCGTCGGTTTCGCCGAGCGAAACGATATCGTCAGGATCTTCGGCGTCGAAGTTCTCTAGCTGATCGGGCCAGAAGCGGGCCATGATCTTCTCGCCCAGCATGTACTCCAGTTCGCGATGCTGCATCTTGCGGTGCAGCGCCACCGCGCATCGGAGCTGGATGTTCTCTTCTTTGACGCCGTAGTCGTCAAGGAGCTCGAGCAGCCGTGTGATCATGATCTGTCGGATATCCGGCCGGGCCATCAACGGAAACGGTTGGCAGTTGTCGTCGAAGGCGATCAGCACCCGTGAGCTCGGCCCAACGATCTCGGCGAGTGGTTCCATGCCGACCGGCTGTTCCAGGGCCTCTCTCAGGGCGCGTGGGACGCCGCGCTTGGGGATCCCTTCGATCGCTGGCGGCGGATAAAGCACGGTGCCGTGATCCGGTAGGTCAGCCCCCAGTAGTGTATTGCCCGAGTACGTCAGGTATTTCATCCGTCGAGCGTCTTGGTCGGGTCGTGGATCTCGAACGCGACTTTCGTGACGCCCCGGCGCCCGGCCTCGAGCGCGCACTGGATCGCCTCACGGTAATCAGTGAGGGAAAAGCGAGCGCCGACGAGGGGCGAGAGCTGGTCGTCCAACTCGATGGCGAGCGACAGCGCCCAGTTGAAGGTGTCTGCGTCAGCGGTATAGCTGCCGCGGAGGTCGAGCTCCTTGTGCCACATCGCTGTCCAGTCGATTCCACGGGGTACACCGGGCATGCCGACGACGATAACGGTGCCCCTGGCTCGGGTAAAGCGCATCGCATCGTCGATCGTGCTTCCCGAACCTACACAATCGAAAACCGCGTCGGCGCCGCCGATAGCTACCGGCGGGCCGATCTCCGGCTGCAGCAGCTCGGCTCCTACCGCTTGGGCCAGACGATCGCGCATCCCGTCGCCGGCAGGCAACACGAGGTCGGCTCCCAGGCGACGCGCGACCTCGATCTGGTGTGGGTACTTGGCGACCGCTATTACCCGACACCTAGGTCCGGCGTGTCGCAGCGCCGCAATCGTGAGTGCGCCGATTGTCCCGCAACCTAGCACTACAACGGTGTCGTCTTCGTCGAGCGGTGCTTGTTGCACCGCGTTCAGACAGCAGGCGAACGGCTCGACCAGCACCGCGCCGGCGTCGGACAGTCCATCGGGCACGCGGTGGAGCTGCGACTGATGGGCCACGAAACCCTGGCTCCAACCGCCGCCCGTATCGCGACAGTACCCAGTCTGGATGCCAGCGGCGATCACGCCGCGGGTGACATTCCGACAATGGCCGGGGTCGCCTGCCCGACACGCCGGGCAGAGATCGTCGATGCCACGAATGGCGCAGTGAAGGGGTGGCGCGAGACAGACCCGATCGCCCTGTTGCACGGATGTCACATCCTCGGCAGTCTCGTCGACGACACCGACGACCTCGTGTCCGAAGACAAACGGCGTCGAGGTGAACGGCGAGAAGTAGGTGCTGCCCTGGGCGGTGATGGTGGCGAGATCGGAACCGCAGATCCCGCTCAGAATCGGCTTGATCCGCGTCCAGTCGGGACCCGGCAAGGGAAGTGGCTCGACCTCGACTAGGCGCACGACGCCGATCCGTGAGGTCCCAATCCCCAGGCGCCGCCGACCGAGCGCTCTTGTCGCCAGAAACCGGGGCACACTGCGGACGTACTGGAGCGCAAGCACGGTGCCGATCAGCGGGCCGGAGTTGTGAGTCCGGGAATCGTGCTGTCCCAGACGTAGACACCCCAGCCGTGGGCACGGGCGCTCTGCAGCAGGCGACGACCGGGATTCACGACTGCCGGCCGGCCGACCGTTTGAAGCATCGGTAGATCGTCTAGACCGTCTGCGTACGCAAACGATTGTGATAGCGAGATCTGATTCTCGGCGGCGTATTCAATAACCGCGTCGGCTTTGGTCTGGCCGGCAATTGGTTGTCCGTCGATCTCGCCGGTGTAAACATCGTCGGTTATCGCCAGCCGGGCGGCAATGATGTCGTCGGCGCCGACGTGATCGGCCACGAGTTGAACGATCTCCACGAGTGAACCAGAGACCAGAACCACTCGGTCGCCCCGATCGCGGTGCTCTGCGACTCTTGCGACCGCGGCCGGAAGGAGGCGTGGGCGAATGTGATGCTCGAACAAATCCCGAGCACGCTGTCGCAGCTCGTCCGGTGACACAGGTCGGTAGGTGCGGTAGAGCGCCCGCTGGAATATTCCTCGGTTCAGTCGGTCGAGTGCTAGGTAGTATGGAATGCGGGGCAGAAACGCTGCCTTCCAAAGCTTGCGCTGACCGGGTGGCATACCAATGGTCCGGATTTCGACCGCATAGCGGACGACGTTGCTCGCGACAAGGGTCCCGTCGACGTCAAAGAAAGCACCCTTCTGCCTCATTCTGTTCGGCCTCCGGCGCCATTACCGCCGCCGCGATCTCGTTGGCCGTTTGACATGCTCACGATCGTGTTACGCACGTCGGTGGCAATCGCACGGTACAGGCGGTTGTTCGAAATCCGATCGCCAACTTTCTCGTACGCGTCCATCGTGATCGGATGGCCGAACTCGATCGTCAGCCGTTGTCTGCGAGGCAGGTTTTGGCCAACGGGCAGGGCCTCATGGGTTCCGGCTATGTAGACCGGGACGATGGGCGCCCTAAGCTCCCACGCAATGAGTCCCAAGCCGGGCTTGAAAGGTTGGACCTCGCCGCTTCGTGACCGGGTCCCCTCAGGGAAGATGAGCGCCGATTCACCGCGCGTAAGAATCGACTTGACTGTCCTGAGTCCAGCTAGCGATGTCTCCTCGCGTTCGATCGGCACAACGTTCAGGAACGTGCTGAAGAACCATCCCTTGAGCGTCGTGTCAAAGAAATAGTCACGCGCGCCGAGCACATGGATTGACCGCGCTGCTTCTGGACCGTGTGCAAGTCGGACCGCAGACAGCACGGCGGGAGCGTCGAGGTGGCTCGAGTGATTGGCCGCGAGCAAATACGGACGTTTCCGCGGCAGCCGCTCGGTGTGGATTAGCTCGAGTTCGAAGTACGATGTGTATAACGCCTCGAGCCCGCGGCCGGCGGTACCCAGCAACCACCGGTCCACCGGTTTTCGCTCCGGATACGGAAGAGTTGAGCGAAGGGCGGGTACCGGACGCGCGGCGCCCAACTTCTCAGGTGTCGGTTGCTCGGGAGCCACGATCGCCAACAGTTGCTCCACCGTTTCCACCTCGGCCGCAGCCTCGTCGTCAAGCGTATCGCCGATCGCGTGCTCGACGAACAGAAACAGCTCGATCGCGCGTAGCGAATCGAGTCCCAGATCTTCGTATAGATGACTGGTCGGCGAGATCTCGTCGAGTGGTCGACCCGAGAGCCGTGCCAATTCAGTGTATAGCTCTGTCTTGAGTTCCGGACGACCGGATTCGCTCACGACCACCGGTGTTTCACGATCGGTGCGAACACGCGTGGTGCGCTCGATCCAGCCCTTCAAGCGCACCCGATCGATCTGCCCATCGCTCGTGCTGGGCAGCGATCCCTTCCAGATATGAACCTGTTGCAACCGGTGATAGCTAGGCAGCTCGCGCCCGAGCACTTGAACCTGGCGCTGGATCGATTTTCGAACCTCGTCGACCAATTCGTCTTTCAACAACTGCGGGTCGGGCTCGACGATCGCGTGCACTTCCTCGGTCAGGCCGCTCGGGATCCCGACGACACATATTTCCCGCACTGAAGGCAGCGCCCGGTAGATCGCTTCCAGATCCATGGGGTAGACGTTCTTTCCGGCCCCGGTCACGATCACGTCTTTCTTGCGACCCGTGATGTACAGGTAGCCGTCGGCATCGACCCATCCTAAATCGCCGGTATGGAACCATCCGTCCACCATCACTCGGTCAGTGGCTTCGGCATTATTGTAGTAACCGTTCATAAGGCCGGGGCTCTGAACGATGATCTCGCCTACGCCTTCATTGTCGGTGTGGTAGAGTCTCAGTTCAACGCCCGGTAACGGTTTGCCGCACGAAGTGGGACGACTCTGGTACAACGGGTTCACGGTCAGTACCGGTGCCGTCTCGGTGAGCCCGTAACCCTCGTAGATCGTTAAGCCCAGCGCGCGGTAGTCTTGGTATAGCTCCGCACCGAGCGCCGATCCACCGCTTACGAAGAAGCGCACGCTGCCACCCAGCTCCTGGTGAACGCGACTGAAGATTTGACGACCGATGTTGCGGTTAAACGTCCGTTCCCACGAACGGCTGATCTGTTTGGTCGTCTCCATCAGGTTTGAGCGCAGCGGTGATTTCCCGGCTCGCAGGACGCGCCGCTCGAGATCATCGCGAATGAGCGCGTACAAAGTCGGCACCCCGAGCATGATGGTGGTGCCGGTCTCACGCATCGCCTCCAGGATCACCTTGGGCTTCAACGATTGCGCGTAGCTGATCGTGCCGCCGTGATAAATCGGTGTGAGAAAGCCGCACGTGAACTCCAGGGCGTGATAAAGGGGGAGCACTGAAAGCAGCCTGTCGTTTTCGCTGACTGACAACGTGCGGCTGACGCCGTACAGATTGTTCAAGAAATTGCGATGAGTGTGGATCGCCCCGCGAGGGTCGACGGCGGTCCCGGTGGTGAAGATGATCGACGCGGGATCGTCAGGCCGAACTCGGTCGGCCTTGGTCATGGCCGGCGGTTCGGTCTCCGCTGGACGAGTACTCCTCGGGTAGCTATCAAGGTCAAACGGTCGGCAGCTGTGGTTAACGTTCAAGACCAGGATCGCCGTGTCGGACCGCTCGTTCTCCTCTAACCCCTCAGGTACTAAACGCTCGAAACACGATTCCGAGGCGAGAATCGCCTGCGCACCGACAAACCGCGCCGTGGACCACACCTCACGGTGCCATGTTTGGGCGTCGAGCGGGACGACGACCAGTCCGATCGACGCCGCAGCCATGTAGGCCACACCCCATTCTGGCTGGTTCTCCGAGTAGAGCACCACGCGATCGCCTTTGTGAAAGCCGAGTCTCTGGAACCGCCCACGGATCTCCTCGGATCGCTGCTTCAACTCGGCGTATGTGATCTGGTCCCACCGGCCATTCCTCTTCATTTGCAGCGCGGTTCGATCGGGGAACTTCTCCACAGATTGGCTCAACAAGTCGTTGATGGTCGATATCGACGCTCGCTGCGCGGCAGCCTCGTCATCGAGTTCGAGCGTTCCGGCGCGTTCGACCTTTAGGATGTGTTTCTTGACCCCGGCGATGTGGACGTGCATGTAGTGGGGCCAGTTGATCCGCGTGACATCGAAGTTGTAACGACGACGCTCTTCCTCGCTCAGCGCCTCGAACAGTTGCATCGTGTTGTCGATCTCGAACCGGCAGTTGAGGTTCAGATACGGTTCGTACAGTTCGCCGTAGTAGTAGAGCGTTTCCATCGCGGCGAGCCGGGCAGCGAGTCGGCGGCGGTACTTCTGGCTCCGCTTGCTCAGCACGCCCCAAGCGATAAGACGGCGAAGAATGCGCTCGAGTCGTTTGAGTGGCTTGGCCTTGGCCCGATACATCTGCCGAAACTGTTCCGGTTCCGGAAACGACAGCGGTTTCACTCGGATTGGCTGGTCGTTCTTGTCTAGCATCGGATTGGCGGTGAAGTAACGAACGATCAGATCGTGCAGTCGACCCATGCTGACGGGGTTTCGGGACCCGGTGGCCACCTGATAAATCGCCACCCCGCGTTCCCTGGCCAGCTTCGGCATCGCCGCCAGGATGGTATTGACGACCATATCGGCCGGAACGAGGTCAAGCGTCACCTCGGGATTCAGCGGGAGGGACCGTAGACGCCCCTTTCCGATTGCTGCTATCAACGGGTCGGCCATGCGCAGTCCGTCCAGCCAGCCCGGACTCGGCTCGGCCAAGCTGCTCTCGATGATTGCCGGTCGCACCACCGCAACCGGCAAATCGCCGCGCTGTCTGAGAACGATCTGTTCGCCGAGCGCCTTGCTGTAGGTGTAGGTGTCGTTCCAGCCTCGTTGGCGGGCCCACTTCATGCCCTCTTCGGTCAGCCGGTTCTGTATCCATCGGCTACGGAGGTTTTGGATCATCTCGCGTCGCGGTTCGGCTCGCCCGGCACCCCGACCGCGTCGGCGCTGGACGAGTGCCTGGACCAACTCGCGGCGTACGTCCGCGCCCTCGCCCTGTTCGCGAGCAGCGGCGATGATCTCGCGGATCCGTGTGATATCGCGTTCTGGATCGGTGAATTGACGCGGTGGGAACGGCTTGTCCGACTCGGTGCTGTGGTGAAACGTCTCAACAACGGGCTCGTCCGTTGCCCCACAGACGTAGGCTGTCGAGACGTGGATGAGGATAGCCCGCTGGCAGGCCGAGGTGAAGTCCGTCACGCGCCCCGCCCCCAAAGTGTTGAGGTCGAGAGCATCGTCTAGCGGCGCGTCGAACGAAACGACCGCGGCGCTGTTGATTACAACGTCCAACTCGCGTTCGAGTTGGGCCCGGACATTGGGATCGATCCCCAGGCCGTCCTGCGAGATGTCGCCAGCTACAGCGTGGAGTTTCTCCTCGAGGAAGTGTTCCAGTTGCTCGCCATGCCGATAGCGCAGCCGATCAAAGACGCTGGACTGGAACAGCTCGCGGCGCAGCCGCTCGGCGGGTGTCTGGATGCGGCCGCCGAACTTGCGCTTGGGACGGATCAAGACGTTGATCCGTTCGACATCGGGTGCTGCCCAGAGGATCTTTTCGACCAACGGCTGCCCCAGGAAACCGGTTGCCCCGGTAACGAGCAGCTGTTTTCCACGCAGGAATTCGGAGATCGTGTCCATCCGGGTCAGCTCCCGTTTGCCGACGAAGAGTCCACAACGACCTTGAGCGATCGCGGCACGACCGAAGCCTCGAGCGGTGAGGTGCCGATCAGGTCGCCATCGAACATCTTCGGCATCGGCTCCGGTGACGTTATGCGCACAGTCTGCGACTGGTGAAGCGTAAAGCTCGGATGGTCAAGATGTTTCCCGCGATAAGCCTTCGGGAAGTTGAGCATCAGGTTGAGCCGGCCGATATCGTCGACCACGACCACGTCCAACAACCCGTCGTCGATCTGCGCGCCCGGGGCCATGTGGAGCCCGCCACCGGTGTAAGGGGTGTTTTGAATCATGACCGCGACCGACTCCATCTCCAAGGTTCGATCATCGAGCTCGATCACGAGGCGCACCGGACGCAAGCGGTACAGACCCTTGTAGACGGAAACAAAAAAAGCCGGCGGTCCCTTGAGCCAACGGGCGCGGTTGGCTGCGTCGGCAACGATCGTCGGAAACCCAAGACCGAGCACCGAGATGAAGTGACGATCGCGTTCGCGGCCGACATCGATCGCCCTCACGGATCCACTGATCGCTAAGTCGAGGCCAGCCTCGATGTCGTTGAGCGGTAAGCCGAGGCTCCGGGCAACGTCATTGCCGGTGCCCACCGAGACGACCGCCAACTCAGTGTCGGAGCCCACCAGCCCCTCTACGACCTCGCCAACCGTTCCGTCGCCCCCCATAACTGCCAAGCGCGGTTCGGCCGCCTCCGCTGCATGTCGGGCCAGCTCGGTGGCATGGCCGGGGTATTCGGTAAGGACAGGTCTGCAATCAAGGCCGCGGCGCCGGATTATGCACGCGAGCTGCGCTACGTTCTTGTCGCCTTTCCCGTGCCCGGCGCGCGGGTTCGCGATGATCTTCATGGCAGACTAACCAAACTAAGGATCGGTCCTGTAATGGTCTACCGGGGTGCGGTTGACGCTGTCGTCGTGGGTGGAGGGCTGGTGGGGTGTCTCGTGGCACGGGCGCTGGCGGCTGCGGGGCTGGGTGTGGCGCTGATCGAGCGCGATCCCGAGCTGGGTCGCCGCGCGTCGACGGCCGCGGCCGGGATGCTCTCACCCCAGATGGAGGCTGCCGAGGGGCTGCTAGCCGAGAGTTCGGCCCGAGCCGAGGCGATGCTCACCTTCTGCCTCGCGGGGCGGAATCGGTACCCGAGCTTGGTCGATTCGCTCAGTCGCGAAACGGGATTGGAGATCGAGTACCGAGCCCGGGGCACGCTTGTCGTTGCGACCGAAACGACGCGCGCAGAGGCGCTGGCAACCGCGGCCGCCGTCCACGCTGCCCGCGGACTGGCTGCCGAGTTCGTCGACCGTGACGACGCCCGTCGGTTGGAGCCGTCGTTGGCCGCCGGCATCGAGGGCGGGTTGTTGCTACCCGATGACCACCAGGTCGACGCCGTGGCGCTGGCCGGTGCGGCCGCTCGGGCCGTCGCGGCCGAGCCTCAGGTGCGACTTGAGATGAACTGCCGGGTGGTTGGGGTTGACACCGCAGCCGATCGGGTGACAGGCGTTCGAACGGAGCGATTGGGCGGTGCCACCGACTATCAGGCGGCGAACCTGGTGGTCGTCGCTGCAGGGGCATGGAGCGGAAGCGTCGAGGGGCTCCCACGGCGGTTGGACGTGTTGCCGGTCAAAGGTCAAATGGTGGCGGTGGATGGGCGGATGGCGGGCTTGACGCATACCGTGGGGGGACCCGGAGCTTACTGCGTGCCGCGTGGCGATAGCGGGGTGCTGATCGGTGCCACGGTCGAACGGGCTGGGTTCGACGTGACCGTAGACGAGGCCGCCATTGAGGGGCTGGTGGCCGCCGCCGCCGAGTACGTTCCTGTGCTGAAACGTGCGGATCGGCTGCGCGTCTGGGCGGGGATCCGACCGGGTACACCCGACGCGCTCCCAATCGTGGGTCCCGACCCGGCCATCGATGGGCTGGTTTACGCCACCGGTCACTACCGCAACGGCATCCTCCTAGCCCCGATCACTGCCGAAGCGGTGGCCGCGCTAGCGATCGGCCTAGAGCCACCAGTCGATCTGGCACCGTTTGCGCCGGACCGCTGTCCTGACCCTCTTCAAGGCGTCGAGGGCGGTTAGTACGTAGTCGTACTAACGCCGGTGGGTCGTTGCGTGGTCGATGGCGGCCGCAATACCTTGGACGTCATCGACGCGCACGCGACAACCACCGCCCATCGGCCGGCCTCGATGGCCGAATCCGTTCTGTCGGGATCACTCCACGCCGCGGTCCAGGTTCACCGGTTGGGTCGGGTGGGGTACCGACAGGCTTGGGCGCTCCAGCGCCAATTGCTGGCCGCACGGCGCCAGGGGCGGATCTCGGACACGCTTGTGCTGCTGTCCCATCCACCTGTCATCACAATGGGCCGCGGAGGTCGACCTGAGCATCTGGTTGGGTCGCTGCGCGAGCTGTCGGGCCGCGGGGTCGAGTTCGTCGAGACCGATCGTGGTGGCGACGTGACGTTTCATGGTCCTGGTCAGGTCGTGGGGTACGCCATCGTCGACCTGACGCAACGGAAGCGTGACCTACACCGTTACCTGAGAGACATCGAGGAGGTAATCGTGCGCGCGGTGGCGGAGTTTGGGATCGATGCCGGTCGCGTCCCGGGCCTGACTGGTGTTTGGGTGGGAGACGCTAAGCTGGCGGCCATCGGGGTTCGAGTATCGAGATGGATTACCCACCACGGGTTCGCGCTCAACGTCGACACTGATTTGTCGTACTTCGACTTGATCGTCCCGTGCGGGATCACCGACAAGCGAGTCACGTCGATGAAAAAACTGCTTGGACGCGACATCGATCGTGACGTCGTCGAGGATGCCCTCGCGCGTTCGTTCTCTAGAGTGTTCGGGGCCCAAAATGACGCGTAGCGCTGCGGTTCGGCAACGGCGACCCGACTGGCTCAAGATCCGGGCTGGGGGAGGCCCACACTACGTGGGCGTCAAGCAGGTCGTGCGTGAGCAGGGCCTGCACACCGTTTGCGAAGAAGCGCACTGTCCGAACATCGGTGAGTGTTGGGGCCACGGGACGGCCACGTTCATGATCCTCGGCGACACCTGCACGCGTGGGTGCCGCTACTGCGCCGTCAACAAGGGGATGCCAACCGAGCTCGATCTCGAGGAGCCAAATCGACTGGCGGATGCCGTTGTGCGGATGGGATTGTCGTACGTGGTAATCACCTCGGTCGACCGTGACGATCTCGCAGACGGCGGAGCAGGAGTTTTTGGTGATTGTATCCGCCGGATTCGTGAGCGATCGCCAGGAACGGTTGTCGAAACGTTGGTGCCGGACTTTCAGGGGAACCCGTCAGCACTCGGAACCGTGCTCGATGCTCGACCGGAAGTGCTCAACCACAATATCGAAACCGTGCCGCGGCTCTATCGGCAAGCGCGCGGCGGGGGTGTGTACGAGACCTCGCTCGAACTACTGGAGCGCGCACACGCGTGGGCACCGTGGGCGGTTACAAAAACCGGCATGATGCTCGGGTTGGGGGAGCAGACATCCGAGGTACTGACGGTGATGCGCGACTTGGTTGAGCGCAGCGTTGACATCTTGACGATCGGTCAGTACTTGCGCCCGTCCGAGTGGCACCTGCCGGTTCACCGGTTTGTGCATCCCGACGAGTTTCGGGAGCTCGCTCAGCAAGGAGAAGCGATGGGGTTCGCCCACGTCGAAGCCGGTCCGCTCGTCAGAAGCTCTTATCGCGCCGACCGCCAACTATTGAGAAGTCGCTTGGCGAGCGGTTTGACAAACCTCGCAGAGACGGGCTAGACGCCACAACATCCTGATGGCCGAAGAACAGGAAACCCAGTTCTCCTTTCCCGCCAAGTATCGCCTGACCGGCGAGATGGAGGGTTGCACCGACGAGCGGAAGCTCCAGTTGTTCGAGCGTCTGTTGAAGACGCGCGAATTCGACGCCCGCATGCGAAAGCTGTTTCGCCAGGGACGCTTCGAGGGCACGTTCTACTCTCAGATCGGGCAGGAAGCTTGCGATGTGGTAATCGCCTACCAGCTCGATAAGCAAGATTTTGTCGGGCCGTCGCATCGTGACCTGGGGGCCTCGACCGGCAAGGGAGTGCCGCTCAAGTACCTCACCGCCCAAGTCTACAACCGCGTCGATTCGCCGGACGGCGGTCGTTACACGGCGTGCCACTATTGGCATCCAGAGTTCTGGGTGATGAACCCGTCGACATCAATTGTCATGAACTGGATCGCTGCTACCGGCGCCGCGTTCGGCTACAAGATGCTCAAGAAGGACAACGTAGCGGTGGCGTTCTGCGGCGATGGGGCTACTGCCCACGGCGACTTCCACGAAGCGTGCAACTTCGCCGGTGTCCACCGGCTCCCGATCGTCTATGTCGTCCAGAACAATCTCTGGGCGGAGTCGCTGCCGGTGGCGCTGACCACTGCACTCACGGATCTGAGTCACCGCGCCGACGCTTACGGTTTCCCAGGCGTGTCGATCGATGGGAACGATGTTGTTGAAACCTGGAACACGACGCGCGAGGCGTTGATGCGTGCTCGCAGCGGGGCAGGTCCGACGCTGATCGAGATGAAGACATACCGTTGGCACGGTCACTCCGATATCGATCCGGCGGATTACCGTTCCGACGACGAGGTCACGCACTGGATGGAGCGCGACCCCATACCGCGGTACGAGCAATACCTCCGCGAGCAAAAGGTCCTGGACGACGACGCTCTGGCCAAGGTGCGCATGCGAATCGAGGCCGAGATCGAGGATGCGGTCGATTTCGCCGAGAACAGCCCGCGCCCGGCCCCGGACGCGTACCAGAGCCACGTCTACGCCGAGGCCTATCCCGGCTTTGAGTTTGGTGACCGAAGTCCCGGCGGTGCCAATGGCTGAGATCACCTACATCGATGCTATCAACCGAACTCTGCACGAAGAGATGACACGCGACGAGACGACGTTCCTGATCGGCGAGGACACCGGGATCTACGGCGGAGTCTTCAAGGCCACGAGAGGGTTGCTGGAAGAGTTTGGCCCCGATCGGATTATCGACAGCCCGATCTCGGAATCGCTGATCGCAGGGATGACCGTCGGGGCTGCGATGGTGGGTTGCCGACCGCTACCGGAGATCCAGTTCGCAGATTTCATCAGCCCAGCGTTCGACCAGATCGTCCAACAGGTGGCTCGTTACCACTGGCGCACGCAGGGTGCGTTCGAGATGCCGATTACCCTTCGCTGCCCATATGGTGGCGGTGTCGGCGGTGGCGTTTTCCACTCGCAGTCGAATGAGGCGTGGTTCATGAACACACCCGGGCTGGTGATGGTTGCGCCTGGCTCGGTGCGTGACGCGGCTGGCCTGCTCCGCTCGGCGATCCGCAGCCAGGATCCGGTGCTTTATTGGGAGCACAAGAAGCTTTATCGATCGCTGAAGCACGACCTGCCGGATGGAGATGAGACGCTGACCCCGATCGGCAAGGCCGAGGTCGCTCGGGCTGGTTCACATGTAACTGCGATCTCATTTGGCTACACCTACCAGTTGTGTCTTGAGGCCGCCGATCAGTTGGCCGAGGAGGGGATCGAGGTCGAAGTGATCGATCTGAAGACGTTGCTTCCCCTCGATAAGTCGACCGTGATCGAGTCGATAGCCAAGACCGGCAAGGCCGTAATCGTGCATGAGGCTCCGAAGGTGGGTGGAATCGGTGGGGAGATCGCCGCCATACTGGCCGAGGAGTGTTTCTGGGAACTCGACGCGCCGATCACCCGCGTGGCGGGTTACAACACGTCGTTTCCGGCGGCCCGCACGATGGAAGAGCACTACATGCCGTCAACGGCGCAGATCGCCGCGGCGCTCAAGACCGCGGTCGAGACATAGAGGCCACACGATGCCGCTAGAGATCACGGTCCCCTCACTCGGCCAGAGCGTACCCGAGGCGATTGTGGGGCAGTGGCTCAAGAACGTCGGTGACCCGGTCGCGGTTGACGAAGCGGTGGTCGAGCTCGAGACCGACAAGATCAACGTCGAGGTGACGGCGTTCCGGGGTGGCACGTTGGCCCGTATCGATCGGGGCCAAGGCGAGGTCGTAGAGGTAGGCTCGGTGTTGGGCTTGATCGCCGTGGAAGGCGAGGATGCGACCGAGGTCGCAGCCTCGGGTCCGAGCGCGCCGGCAGCCCCTGACCAGCAAGAGGAGAGCGCTGCCGCGCCGGAGCCGGTTGCACCACGAGAGCCGCCGCCGCCGGCCGCTACCGAGGCGGTTCTCCCCCAAGGCGCAAAGACGTCGCCCGCCGTCCGCAAGCTCGCTGTGGAGCACAAGCTCGATTTGAGCCAGATCGCTGGAAGTGGCCGCGGGGGTCGGGTGACGAAGGACGATGTGTTGGCGTACGTAGCGTCAGGTGCTGCTGCTTCCGTGGCGCCGGCAGCGCCCGCTACAGTGCCCGCATCGACGCCCTCTCCCGCTCGCGACTACGCCGCCGATGAGCCGATCGAGCGTGTGCCGATGACGCCGATACGAAAGACGATTGCGCACCGAATGGCAGAGTCAAAGCACACCGCGGCTCATGTCACGACCGTCGACGAGTGCGACTTTGGAGCGTTGGTCGAGCTGAGAGCTCGGATCAAGGAGGCCTTCGCGACCGAGCACGGTTTCAAACTGACGTATATGCCATTCATCATGAAGGCCGCGATCGCAGCGCTCAAGGAGTTCCCTCAGGTGAATGGCTCGATCGATGGCCAGGACATCGTTTATCACCGTTACTACCACATCGGCGTTGCCGTCCATACCGAACCCGGTCTCGTCGTCCCGGTCGTCAAACACGCTGACCGGCAATCGGTCGTCGAGATCGCCGGGGCGATCGACGACTTGGCTACACGAGCGCGCGAACGAAAGCTCGAGATGAGTGATATCCAGGGCGCCACGTTTACGCTCTCGAACGCCGGCGGATTTGGGGCGCTGCTGTCTACGCCGATCATAAGCCAGCCCGAATCGGCGGTGCTAGGCATCCACAAGATCCAAGAGCGACCAACAGCGGTCGATGGCAAGGTGGTGATTCGGCCGATGATGTGGTTTGGCTTGTCGTACGATCATCGACTCGTGGATGGGACGCCGGCGGTGCAGTTCTTGAGACGAGTTTGTGTGCTGCTCGAGGACCCGGAACGACTTCTCTTGGAGGCGTGATGCCCAAGACCCACATATCGCGCGAGCAAATCGTCTCGTCTGGCAAGTGACTGATTCGACCGCCGACCTCAGCGTTGATCTAGCCATCATCGGGTCCGGCCCGGCGGGCTACGTGGCGGCGATCCGAGCCGCTCAGCTCGGACTCAGCGTGGCCTGCATCGAGCGCGACGCACTGGGTGGCACGTGCCTCAACGTGGGCTGCATCCCGTCCAAAGCGCTCCTCGATGCGACCGAGCATCTGGCTTGGATCCGCGAGGGTGCGGGCAAGGTCGGGATCGTCGTTGGTGACGTGGCGGTGGATTGGCCGAAGATGCAGAAGCACCGTAAGCGAGTGGTATCGGCCAGCTCGAAAGGCGTCGCCTACCTGTTTCGAAAAAACGGTATCGAGCATGTCGAAGGCGCGGGTGAGTTCGTCGAGCCAGGTCTGATCGAGGTTGTCGGTCAAGACTCGACCCGCCGCGTGCGCGCGAGCTCAACCGTGATCGCTACCGGCTCAGCGCCGATCGCATTGCCTGGAGCACCGTTCGATGGCCAACGGATCATCTCGTCAACCGAGGGTCTGGCGATGGAGCAGATCCCCACGTCTATGATCGTCGTCGGGGGTGGGTATATCGGGCTCGAAATGGGCTCGGTGTACCAGCGGGTTGGATCGCGAGTGACCATCGTCGAAGCGCTCGATACGATCCTCCCCGGGATGGACGCCGAACTCGCGGCAGAGGGGTTCAAGGTATTCACCAAACAGGGGCTCGACATCCGCACCTCGACCCTCGTCACCTCTGCCAACGTGACCGACCAGGGCGTAGAGGTCGAGCTGTCATCCGGTGACGAGGGCGAGACAGCGTCCGCCGACGTGATGCTCGTGGCGATCGGGCGGCGACCGGTGATCGACGGGCTCAGCCTCGATCGCGTTGGGGTTGCCACCGATGACAAGGGATTTGTCGAGGTCGATCAACACTTTCAGAGCAGCGTGCCAAACATCTACGCGGTGGGCGACGTCATCGGCGGTAAGATGCTGGCCCACAAGGGATCCGAAGAGGGTGTCGTGGTCGCCGAGCGGATCGCCGGGCAGGACAGCGAGATGGACTACTTTCCGATACCGGGTGTCGTCTACACTCACCCAGAGATCGCAACCGTTGGACTATCGGAAGAGGAAGCCCTGGCCGCCGGTCACGACGTTCGGGTGGGTCGTTTCCCGTTCTCAGCCAACGGACGGGCGCGTAGCATGAATGACACCACCGGGTTCGTGAAGATTGTCGCCGACGCTCATTCCGATCAGATGCTTGGTTGTCACATCCTCGGGCCTAGGGCCGGAGACTTGATCGCCGAGGTGGTGACCGCGGCGGCCTTCCGAGCCAGTGCCGAAGACATCGCACTCACCGTTCACGCCCACCCCACGCTGGCCGAGGCGATCAAGGAAGCCGCGCTGGACGTTCACGGCGAGGTCGTCCACCTCTAGCACCGGACTTGCTAGACATCGTCATCGCGTGGTCTCGATTCCTGCGATGGATAGACGAGTTCGTTCATTTCCCGGATGATCTGCGTCAAGTGTCTGAAGAGGCCCTCGACCAGCGTGTAGTTGTCGGCCATGACCTGGATCATGTCGTCGCGGTGAATGGCCAGTGTTTGTGCCGGTTTGGTGGCCACCGCGCTCGTGGATCGCGGTCGCTGATCGAGAATCGAGAACTCACCGATCACGTCGCCGGCGCCGACCTGGGAGACCGCCAGGTCGCCCCGCTCGAGGCGAATCTCGCCATCCAATACGACATACAGATACTCACCGGCCTCACCCTCGTAGAACAGATGCTCATCGCGGTCGAAGGAGCGCTCCTCAGCTACCGCGGCCAGCTGCAGAAGATCGTCGGCGTCGAGATGACGCATCAGCTTGGCATGCCTAAGGGCGGCCGCTTTCTCAACCGTTGACCTTGCCACTCGCTCCTCGTGTTCGCGGGTGCCGATCGTTGCGCCGACGCGCCGAGCCAGTGGAGCGGCGTACGCCTTGAGCCATGGTTGACCACGCTCCAGGACGATCGTCAGATCGGACTCGAGCGGTGCATCCTCTAGCTGAAACCACTGACGCCCAGCGTTGACCCGCTGCGGCCGAGAATAATCGGCATCGATCAGCGGAACGACGACCCGCGCGTCCTCTCGGTCGAGAGCGGTTTCCAACAGCTCGATGGCGTGCGCTGCGTGCTCTGACCTGCCTCCCGCGAGGCCGGCATATGCGAAGTAGATCGTTCGCGGACTGTGCAGCAGTGCCTCGAGCCGGAACGCGCGTTCGACCGATCGTTCGCCGCGCAGGCTGAGCGCCCAAGCATACGTGCTGGCGCTCTCAGCGTCCTGT
The DNA here is from genome assembly GCA_039588915.1 of Gemmatimonadota bacterium. Classification (GTDB taxonomy): domain Bacteria; phylum Gemmatimonadota; class Gemmatimonadetes; order JACCXV01; family JAHWKZ01; genus CAMYLR01. Next base: position 15,145 of record JBDGYV010000002.1, on the reverse strand, counting down.
GCGTCCAGCCCATCCTCAAATCGAGAGAGCGTGAGCATCTGGCGCTCGGTGTCATAGGCTTCGAACAGTTCGGCCTCCAGCTGACGCCGAATAACGGTGGTTGGTAGCTCCCACGAGGGATGGCGACGGCGCAGCTTGTTGAGCGCCTTGAGGGTCGACAGCCGCACGTCCGTTTGGGTTAGAAACGGCAGCCCGTCGGCGAGCGCGAAGAAGGCCGCCGGTGTGGCGATCTCGACAAACACACTCGGCAACCACCGCCGGGGCAGAGCTGGATCTCGGAGAAACGCAGAGAGGTGTGGCACCGCCGCATCGCCCATCGCGGCTATCGCCCGCGTTGCAAGACGGCGGGTGTCCGCCGGCTCGAGGTGCGGCACCAGGGGTTCCAGCAATTCGACCCGACGGGCCGCGCCGGCGCTCGAGATCGCCGCTCGAACCACCGCCGGGTCGTCATCCGCCAGGAGCGCGCCGAGCCGACTCTGAAGCCCGTGGTCACTTGGCAACTGAGCGAGCGCGCGAGCACAAGCCGCCCTCTTCGGAGCCATTCCCGGTTCGGTATCGCCGATCAAACGGTTCAGCGCATCGGTTGCCGCTTGTTCATGCTCTCGACCACCGTGAGCAAGGAAGCACGCCAAGGCTGTCTCCAGGGCGTTGGGCTCGGATGATTCGAGCCACGTTTCCATGCGTGCCAACTGGCGCTCGGGCTCGAACCCACTCGCGAGGATCGTCGCCTGCGCTCGCACCACCGGGTCCGAATCGTCGAGTAGAGGTCGGATGGGACCCAGATCGCTGGTATTCGCGACTGGTAAGAGTCGGGCGATCGCTCGTGCCTGCACCGTCGGGTCGGGATGGTCGAGTAATCTCAGGAGGTCGTCGCGAAGCTTGTCAGCGGGAGAGTCACGTAACAAGTCGAGCGTGTAATGAACGTCCGCTGTGCCCGCCGATGATCGCAACGAGGCACGGAGCTCGCGCACAGCCTCGGTATCCAGGCTCTCGTCTGCGGCCTCGACAAGGTCGATGTCACGTACCGCCAAGAGCCGTTCGAGCGCGCTGCGGTAGCTCCCCCGGACACGCAAGACCGTGGCCAGCCAAACGCCGACCAGCGCCAACGTGATAAACGCCAGCGGTCGCACCCCGGTCCCGGCGACGCCACTCCCGAGCAGGATCAACACGCCAGCTACCCCATCCGCGCTCCGAGCGAGAACGACATCGATAAACGGTTTGGCGCGTTGTTTGAGTGCTGTCGGCACAGGCAAGTAGAGCAACTCTCGCGCGGACTGGTTGATCGAGTTTCGGAGCGTCATGTCGAAACCCTTGCCCGCGGTAGCGGTAACCAATCCCGGCAGGAATACGAGCCCTGCGGCGCCCAGCCCCATACCCATCGGCAGGATCACCAAGGCACCGGCAAGCCCGCACAGACGAAGCACCGCGCCGGTCGCGGCAAGTTGAAAAATAAGCCCCAGGCCGTTGAAGACAGCGAACGTGCGGCCAAAGAACTCGGCTTGAGCCTCGCGGTCGGGTATAGCCGACTCGACGAGGAAGCTGAACATCCAATCGACAAACGTAGATACGAGGACAGTGACAAACAGGAGTATCGCGATACGCCGGAGGTGAGGCAGTCGTTTGATCGAACGAAAGCCACTAGCGAGTCCCCGTTCTGTCCGCCGCGGGTTGCGCTGGCTACTTGCCTGCCGTGTCTCGCGGGCGGTGCCGATCCTGAGCACTCGCAACGCCAGGATCGTGCACGCAATCAAAAGCACTGCCGCTATGAGAAGGAGATTGATGGCCCCAAGCGGTCTAGAGAGAACCCCCGCCGCGGCGCTTCCGATCACCCCGCCCGACAATCCCCCTGCACCAATAAAACCGAACACGCGCTTCGCTTGACGAGGATCGAACAGGTCGCTGCTGATCAGATAGAACTGGCTGACCAACAACAACGAGAAGACGTTGATCCACACGTAGAATGCGCCCGCGATTCGGCCGTCGGGTCGGTTCAGCAACACCCAGAATACGATCAGCGAAGCGATTACAAGCGCCAGCGTCACGACTACTTGCCGGCTTCGTGAAACTGACGCGGTGAGTCGTGCGTAAGCGATCGTGGCTAGCGCCGAAACCACTGCGCTTGCGATATACGCCCACGGTAGATTCTCGGCTCCGGCGGTAGTCAGAAAGAACGCATTTCGAGCCGGGCGAAGCAGATGTTGGGTCGAGGTGAGCAGAAAGAAGTATCCGAACAGTAGCCATACGATGGGCCACTCGTTGGAACGGATGTCTAGCAGTGTGGAGAGCCAGCGACGGGCTGGCTGAGAACCGGTCGAGCTCAGAGCCGGTCGATCTCCTGTCGTGCGCCGAGGATCTCGACGCAGTCGAGATACAGCTGCCGTTCCTCGGTCTCCGACAGCAGGCCGTGCTTGTAGCGCTCGTACTGGTCAGGGAAGTGCTCGCGCATGATCCCGAAAACTCGGATTTCGTCGTGGCCGCGATCGATGCTGATCTCGATGCGAGGGAGTGATCGCGCAATCCGGTAGGCGACCCACAGGAGCACGGCGACGATGATGATCAGCTTCAGCATTACAGTGCGAACATTACCGTCGCAAGAAAGGAAAAACAACGCTGGCCCCGCATGGTGCCCAAGAAGGGAGTCGAACCCCCACGGGCGTAAGCCCACACGACCCTGAATCGTGCGCGTCTACCAGTTCCGCCACTTGGGCACCATGCGGGGCCACCGGCTGTGGGCCCGCCAAGGGAGGATTAAGATACGGATCGTCGCTTGAGACTGTCAATCGCGTTTGCATAGAATTCGCTGGATCCGTATCGTTTAACATCCCCATCCTGAGGACCGACCACAACCGAGAACGATGAAGCCGGAGACGATCGTTGCCCGGAACCGCAGGGCGCGGCACGACTACGAAATCCTCGAGACACTCGAGGCCGGGATCGTGCTGCTTGGCGCCGAGGTCAAGTCGGTGCGTCAAGGAAACGTCAACTTGAGAGAGGGGTACGCGACCGTGGAGGGTGGCGAGGCGTTTCTGCACAGCGTCCACGTCAGTCCCTATGACCCGGCGGATCGCTGGAACCCTAGCCCGACACGACGTCGCAAACTGCTGTTGAACAAGCGTGAGATCCGGATGATCGCCCAGCGGATCGATGAGAAAGGACTGACGATCGTGCCCCTCGATATCCACTTCCGGAACGGTTTTGCAAAGATGACACTGGCGGTTGCGCGGGGTAAGAAGCACTACGACAAGCGAGAGGCGATGAGGCGGCGCGAGCTCGACCGCGAAGCCGAGCGCGAACTGGGGCGCCGATGACTCGCGTGCGAGCGACGGTCGCCCTGGCCGTGTTGGTTATTGCGCCACCGCTGGCCGCCCAGTCGGTGACGGTGGCGATCGACGGCGTGCCGCGCGACGTACCGGTGATCGAACGCCAAGGCCGGCAGTTCGTAGCACTGGTCGAAGTCGCGCGGTTGCTTGGCGGCAACGTCCTCGCCGCCGGGCCAGAGCGAGCGGTGTTGATCGTCGACCAAGCGCGGATGACGGTCCATCGACGCTCACCGTTTGTTCAGTTCGATGGCCGGTGGTACCAGATGATCGAAGCGGCGCAGAAGGATGGTGCTGGTTTCTACTTGCCAGCCTCCAGTCTCTCTCAACTTTTGCCAACCTTGTGGCCGGGGCGTTTTCCAACGGCGCCCGACCGTGGTAGCATCGACCCGCGCTCGCCGCCCGCCGACAATCAGCGGGCGCCGCCGGCGGGCGGGGTCGAAAGCGGGATGATCGGCCTCGGTGGGTCGCCGACCGGGGACGACTTACCGCGGGTTGACTTCTGGGCTGAGCCCGGACGCACGCGGCTCGGGTTCCGGTTGGCGACGGCTCCGGGGATCGTCGTCGACGACGCGTTTCCCGGGACGCTCCAACTGTTGCTTTCGGGAACGACGATTTCACCAGACTTGGTGCGTGGCCTGGTGGGGGTGGGGTTGGTCGACAGCGTAGCGGTCGCCCCGGCGACCAGCGATCGAACGGCGCTCACGCTCTGGCTCGATCCGCGGACTTCTGTTTACGCCGTAGCCCCGCTTCGCCGCCCGGCCGGCTTCGAAGTCGTACTCCGTTCGGGAGCGGCCGACGAGGCCGCCATCATGCTCGGCGCCGATGTCAATGTCCGTCGACCGGCGGTCGTATCATCGACTGATCGATCCCCTGACCCAGTCACCCAAGCTCCGCCTTCGTCGGCACCGGACCGAAAGCAGTGGACGATCGTTCTCGATGCGGGACACGGTGGGAACGATCCGGGTTCGATCGGTCCCCGGCGCACGCAGGAAAAGGCGGTCACACTGATGGTGGCGCGCCAGTTGAGCGAGCGGTTGCAACGCGAGAATGGCGTGCGCGTTTTGATGACCCGTGACGGAGACGAGTTTATTACGCTGGCGGACCGTACTCGGATGGCGAACCACGAGAATGCTGACTTGTTCGTTTCCATCCACGCCAATGCAGCACGGAACGGCTCGGCCGAAGGCTTTGAGACGTACTTCCTCTCAGCGGCGAAAACAGAGGACGAAAAACGGGTCGCGCGGATGGAGAACTCAGCCATTCGCTACGAGAATCCCCAGATTGACCCTGAATCACTGGGGGATCTAAACTTTATTCTTTGGGATCTGGCGCAGAACGAGTATCTCCGCGAATCAAGCACGCTGGCAGAGACGATTCAGGAGGAACTCGGTCGGCGGCTGTCCCTCAAGAGCCGGGGGGTGAAGCAAGCTGGTTTTTTTGTCCTCAACGGCGCCTTTATGCCAGCCGTTTTGTTTGAGATGGCATTCATTAGCAATCCTCAGGAGGAAGCGCTGCTCAATGATTCGGCGTTCCGAACGCGCCTCGTCGACGGACTCGCCAACAGTTTGCTCCAGTACCTCTCGCAATATGGGCAACGAGCCTTGGTGCGCAGGACCAGCGGCTAGATCCGCGTCCCCTCACTCACTCGCCGCGGGGCTGTTGGTTGCGTTGGCGATCGTCGGTTGTGCTTACCTAAATACCTTTTACAACGCCGAGCAAGCCTATCAAGAAGGGATGCGCCTGACGGGGGGTGAATCGGATTCGCTTCCCGCACCGGCGCGAGAAGCGTTTGAGCGCGCGGCCGAGAAGAGCGCCATCGTCCTCGACCGACACGGGGATTCGGGCTACGCGGACGACGCTTTGCTGTTGTTGGCCCAGTCGTTCTACCAACTGGGGCGCCATCGCGACGCAGCAACGGTTTTTCGCGAGTATCTCACCCGTTTTCCCGATAACGATGGCGTCGGCTTAGCTCGCCTCGGCCTGGTACGCAGTCAGCGGCGGCTCGGTGACTTGGGCGCGGCGGAAACGGCGCTGGGCGGGTTGCTAGGCCAAGAGGTGTCGGGCATCGACGAGGCTGAGGTCCTGTACGAGAAGGCGCTGGTCGAGACGGGGCTTGGCGCTCATCACCGGGCGGTGGGGACGTTCCGACAACTGCTCGAGCAGGACCCGCAATTCGCGCGTGAGCATAACCTCATCCTTCAGTTCGCCGACGCGCAACTGAGCGTCGGTCAGTACGATGCTGCGCTCGAGGTCTACGCCGCGTATCGCGACAACGCAATCGATCTAGGTTCACAGCGACAGGCGGCGTTGAGAATCGCGCACGCCCTTGGTCTCTCCGGACGTGAGGATGAGGCGCTCACGACCTACACCGAGATCCTAGATCTGGGTGTACCTGACTCGGTGGCTGCGATCGTGGAGGTCGAACGCGGCGATCTATTCGCTGCTGATTCGGTTTGGGATAGTGCTGAAACGTCGTACCGGCGGACGGCCGAATTGGCACCCGGAACGGTGATCGCGAGCCGAGCGACGCTCCACCGCGGACGTATCGTTTGGCGGGTCAGACGTCAGCACGAGGAATCTCTCGACATTCTTCTCGACGCTTTTCTTCACGCCCCGATTAGCGCGTTTGGAGACTCGGCGCGAACCGAGTCGCGCGCGTTGGCACGCTTGATCCACTACCAGCAATTGGCATCCGGTCGAGAAGTGGTGGTCGGTATCGAGGACGCTGGGATGGCACGCTCCACCGCTCTGTACCGATTGGGTGAAGAAATCCTCGACGTAGAGTCCGATCCGAAGCTGGCAGCGTCGGTCTTCGTGCAGCTCAGTACCGACTATCCGGAGTCGCCGTGGCGCCCGCGAGCCATGTTGGCAGCCGGGCTACTGAGCTTTCGCAATGGTTCTTCAGGCACGGGATCGCTGACTCTGCGCTCGTTGATCGCTGAGTACCCGGACACGCCGGAGGCCGACTCGGCGCGCCGGGAGCTCGGTTTCGATGTCCCCGAACGGCCGATGGATTTCTATGCCGCGGCGCCTGAGCTGACGCTGCTGACGACCGCCTTGCCCAACGTTGCCGATCCGATGGTGCGGATCATCGACCAGCTCGACCGCTACGCGCGGCGGGAAAGCCAGCCTCGGGATACCGCTCGCGCCGATCGTGGGCGGCCTACCTTGGCGGAGCCGGCAGATGGCGCGGAGCGCCCAGGAGTGACCGAAGAGCCACCGGGCCAGGCCGAGCTCGACGAGCCCCGCTTTCGTCCGCAGCGGGACATTCCCGAGTGACCCCGAGCTCGGCGGCGACAGGGGTATTGGCGTTGCCCCTCGATTCAACCGCTGACATCGCCGCCGGCACCAGCTGGCTTCGTTTCCGGCCGCCCTCGGATGCCGCTTGCGAGCCCGGTCAGTTCTTCATGCTGTCGACGGTTGCGCCCTCGCCGGTTGCCTACCTCGGGCGGCCCTTCTCGATCGGTGATGTGCGCGACGGGCAGTGGCTCTTCATGTTGCGAGCCCTTGGTCGTGGAACCGCGTGGATTCGGACGCTGGAATCAGGCACGATGATGCGTTTGATCGGACCGCTGGGAGTTCCGTTTGTGCGTCGGGCGAGCCCGGTTCACCGCATGATCGCCGGCGGCATCGGCTTGGCGCCGTTTCTGTTCCTGGCCCGTCGGCTGCGGGCGGAGCAGCCACCAGCCAGGATCGAACTCTACTATGGCGAACGCGATGCGCACTCCCATATCGAGCTCACAGCGGATGAAAAAAGTCTGTTCGACAACGTCGAACGGTTCACCGACGACGGTAGCTTAGGGACCGCCGGTTCGGTCGTAGACGGACTGGAGAACCGGTGGGCGGAAGCCGACGTCGCCTGGTATGGCTGCGGCCCGCAACCGATGCTGCGAGCTGCCGCTGCTAAGCTCGAAGAATACGACGTCGAGGGGGCCCAGTTCGCCATGGAGGAGCGCATGGCGTGCGGCTTTGGCGTCTGTCAAGCGTGCGTCGTCGCGAACCAGGACCCTCCGCCACGATACCGCTTGCTTTGCACCGAGGGCCCGGTGGTCGAGACCGGGAAGGTCGCCTGGTGAACGAGCGGCTGGTTGTTACCTGCGGTCGAATCACGTTTCAGAACCCAGTGCTTGCCGCTAGTGGCACGTTTGGGTACGGCTCCGAGTTCGAACGCTTTTTCCCGCTGGCATCACTCGGGGGCTTTGTGACAAAGACGCTGTTTGTCGAGCCGCGGGATGGGAACCCGCCCCCCCGGGTGGCCGAAACGTCGGCTGGAATGATCAACTCGATTGGACTGGCCAACGTCGGTTGGGAAGCGTTCGTGGCTGAGAAAGTGCCGGATTTGAAGGCGATCGTCGGTGCGGCCAGAATGCTCGTCAACATCGCTGGAAACGCTCCCGGTGAGTACCGAGCGATAGCGGCACGAGTCGAGAGCGATCGGGAACGAGTCGGGTGTGCCGGCATCGAAGTCAACGTCTCGTGTCCGAACGTGAAGGAGGGGGGGACCAACATCGGCTGCGACCTGGATCAGTTTCAAGCCGCGGTTCGGGGAGTAAGAGAGGAGACCTCGCTACCGGTATTCGTCAAGCTGTCGCCCAACGTAGCTGACGTCGTCCCGTTCGCTGCATGCGCCATAGATGAAGGAGCGGATGGCGTGTCGCTGATCAATACGGTGTACGGCATGCAAATCGACATCGAAAAACGTCGCCCGGTGCTCGGCACCGGTTCGGGTGGACTCTCGGGTCCGGCGATTCTCCCGATCGGGGTCTATTGGACATACAAGTTGCGAGCCGCGTTTCCCGATCTCCCGATTCTCGGCATCGGCGGAATCGCGACATGGCGGGACGCGCTCCAGTACCTGTTGGCTGGGGCACATGCGATCCAGGTCGGCACCGCGGCGTTTGTAAACCCGCTTGCGTGCGTCGAAATCATCGCCGGACTGGGGCGCTATTGCTCGCAGCGCGATACGACCATAGCCGAGCTCAGCGGAGCTGCGCATCGGGGGGGTCGGTTGGCGGAGGCTGCGGTTTGGACGGGTTGAGCCCGTCACCGCTGATCATCGCGCTCGATCACGACACCGTCGCTGACGCCGAGGAATGCGTCGCGTCGCTGACCGGCTTGGTTGAGCGCTACAAGGTAGGGAGCGTTCTGTACGCTCGTGTCGGACCGCCGTTCGTTCGAGAGCTCGTTCGCGCCGGCTACGGTGTGTTTCTCGATCTCAAGTTCCACGACACGCCAGCGACGGTCGCCGGCGCAGTTACGGCTGCAGCCGAACTGGGCGTCGATCTGGTCACCGTGCACGCCGCTGGCGGCATCGAGATGCTTGAGTCTGCTCGCCGAGCTGTGGACGACGGAGGCCACCGGTTGCAGCTGCTGGCGGTGACCGTGCTTACCAGCCTGGACGCAGACGACTACGCGCGGATTGTGGGACCCAAAGCGAGGTCGCTGGAGGACGCGGTCACCGCGCTCGGCGAGATGGCCGTTGATTCGGGCATCGATGGTTGCGTGTGCGCGGCCGGCGACGTGGCTCGGCTCAGGGCCGCACTCGGGCTCGCGCCTCTGTTGGTGGTTCCCGGCATCAGACCGGCGTGGTCGGTCGCCGACCACAGCGGACAAGCCCGAACTGCAACGCCGCAGGCGGCGTTGGAAGCCGGCGCCTCCTACTTGGTGGTGGGGCGGGCGGTTACGGGTGCCAAAGATCCAGCCATCGCTGTGGCGCGGATCCACGCCGAGCTCGCCGCGTGAGCGATGGCGTGGACGCAAGTCGTTGGCTCGATCGGCTGGTCGCGATCGGTGCCGTCACTCAGGGCCACTTCGAGCTATCGAGTGGGCTCCACAGCCCCGAATACGTGCAGTGCGCGAGGCTCCTCGAGCGCCCGGATCTGGTCCAGGCCGCGGCTAGAGATCTGGTGGCGCTGTTGTCGCCGCGATTGGATGAGCCGCCGGCGACGATCGCTTCGCCCGCGCTGGGCGCGATCATTCTCGGCTACGAGGTGGCCCGTGCATCGGGGTGCCGTTCGATATGGGCCGAGCGGAATCCGCACGACGGACGGCTGGCGTTTCGCCGTGGCTTCGACTTGCAGCCAGGCGAACGGGTGGTGGCGGTCGAGGACGTGGTGACGACCGCCGGTTCGTTGCGTGAGTTGGTCGACCTGCTCGAGCGCCAGCGAGCTCAGGTCGTCGGCGTGGCCACGTTGGTCGATCGTTCCGGGGGTGGGGTGCAGTGGCAGGTGCCGTCGGCAGCGCTCGTCACTCTGGAAGGCGTTCAGTTGCCACCCGGCCGGTGTCCCCAATGCGCGGCTGGGATCGAGCTCGAAAAGCCCGGAAGTCGGCCCAGCGGGACGGGAACAAAGCCGACGCAGGAAAGTACTCATAGCCAATGACCAACAAGTTCCTCCCCCTTGCCGTGTTGGCGGCGGCCGTCGTGGCGGTCAGCGCGACGTCGGTCCACGCCCAGGAGATCGGTCAGCAACCGGTTGGCGCCCCGTTCCAGCCGCAGGCACCGGTCGTCCCGACCTCGCTCCAGGACACCTATCAGCGGTTGGCCAACTCGTGGCAGTCGGGTAACGCCCGCGAGATCGCGCAGCTGGCCCGCGATGGGCGGGTGTACGTGGTTGTTGAACGGGACCGTGTCAACCAACGGTTGGCCGCCAGTCAGCTGCAGTACCTACTCCAGGAATTGTTCGACTCGACCGACGAGATCGAGCTCCATTTCCCAGCGTCGACCCACTATGATCCAGACAGTCGAACGGCTTACGCGGTGGGCGAGCGGGTGTATCGCGAAGGGCCCGCGGAGAAGCCCCGTACCGACCGGGTCTTTGCTGGGACGCGACAAGTACGCGGTCGCTGGGTGCTGACTGAACTCCGGCTCACGGACGAGTAGAAACCCACCTCTTTTCACCCACAGAATAAGTCCCCACAGGCCACACGTGATCCGCGCCCCGGGCCGAAACGGCCCTTCTCTTCGTCGGGTACCTTGCATTGCAAGGTTAAATCTGGTATCATGTTTTGCATGGTAGCTAAATCGGTCACCACTGAACGCAGCTCCCAGCTTCTGAAGGGGGTTCTCGATGTGTGCCTGCTGGCGATCGTCGCCGAGGAACCCAGCTACGGCTACGAGATGGCCCAGAAGCTCCGCGAGCGCGGTTTGGGCTTGGTGAGCGAGGGCAGCATCTACCCGCTGCTGAGCCGGCTTCAGAAGCAGGGCCTGGTCGAGGGTTATCAGGTCGTGTCACGGGAAGGACCACGGCGCAAGTACTACCGCATCGCAGAGCTAGGCCGTGACCGGCTCGACGAGTGGTCTCGAGAATGGCGGGAGTTGTCGGTCGGAGTGGAGACGGTCTTGAGAGGAGGGCCCGATGTCTGATCACAATGACGTAACGACGATCGTTTCCGATTGCGAGCGCTACTGGCGCGAGACTGGGGTACCCGCGGAAGCGGTGACCGAGATGCGCGCCGAGCTACAGCAGCACCTGATCCAGGTGGTGGCTGAAGGTCGTTCGGCGCACACCGTGGTCGGGTCGGATCTGCCAACATTTGCCGAGGCGTGGGCCGCCGAGCGGCGCTCGTCCGCGGGGCGGGTCCCCTCGTGGGAAGACGTCGCGACAGGCAAGACGGCTCGTACCCGGCAGGCCCGATTCGCGGCCGCCGGCTTTGTGGTCTTGGTCTTGGGCGCTGTGGGGCTCGCGCTCGCGATCGCAGGCGGCGGTGATCCGGCGACGAACGTGACTTGGCGCTGGTTATGGACCGGTCTGGCGATCGTCATGGGGCTGGGGGAGATCTTTACCGCGGGGTTTTTCCTGCTGCCGTTCGCTGTGGGCGCAGTGGCGGCAGCGGTGCTCGCCTGGCTCGGCGTCCAGTTGTTGGCTCAGTGGTTGGTGTTCTTCTTCGTCTCCGGCCTTGCCCTGGCCTACGTGCGCCAGTTCATGAGCCATCAGGATGAAGCAGTAGCTGCAATCGGGGCCAACCGATATCTGAATAGTCTCGCCGTTGTCACGGCACGGGTTGATGCCGCGAGCGCGACCGGAATGGTGCGCGTTGAGACCGAGGAGTGGCGTGCGACCACGGATGGTCAACCGCTCGAGTCGGGGACGCGCGTCGTGGTGGTTGGAATCCGCGGAGCGCGAATGGTCGTGGCGCAGGCAGACCAATGATGACCCATAATCGAGAAAGGGGGGCATGATGGACCCAATTGTCGTGTTGTTCGTCTTTATGGCGGTGGTTCTCGTATTTATCGCTGCCACCGGATTCCGGATCGTTCGGCCCTACGAGAAAGGGCTGGTCGAGATGCTGGGCAAGTACGAGAACACGGTGGGTCCGGGTCTCAGGTGGGTGATGCCGTTTGTCAAGCGGCTGCTAAAGGTCGACATGCGGGAACAGGTCGTCGATGTGCCGCCGCAGGAAGTGATCACCAAGGATAACGTGGTGGTGACGGTCGACGCGGTGATCTACTACGAGCCCACCGACCCTGTGAAGCTGCTCTACAACGTGGGTGACTTCATTCTGGCGGTGACGAAGCTGGCTCAGACCAACCTGCGTAACGTCGTCGGCGACTTGCAGCTCGACGACGCCTTGATCTCGCGCGAGCTCATCAATGCCAAGCTGCGGGCAATCTTGGACGACGCGACTGACAAATGGGGAAGCCGCGTGGTGCGGGTCGAAATACAGCGGATCGAGCCGCCGCCGGACGTGACGGATGCCATGCATCGCCAGATGAAAGCCGAGCGACTTCGCCGAGCGGTCGTCACCGAAGCCGAGGGCGAGAAGCGTTCGGCGATCCTGCGCGCCGAAGGCGTGAAGCAGAAACAGATCCTGGAGGCAGAGGGAGAGGCCGAAGCGATCAAGCGGGTGGCTGAAGGCAAGCGCTATGAGTTTGAGACGGTTGCCGAGGGTGAGGGAAGGGCGATCGAGCGGGTGTTTGGCGCGATCCACACCGGCGACCCGACCCCTGATCTGATCGCCATCCGGTACCTGGAGGCGCTGCAGGGGATCGCCGACGGGCAGGCGACCAAGCTCTTCCTGCCGCTGGAGGTTACAGGCGTGCTCGGAAGTTTGGGAGCGATCCGCGAGGTCTTTGGCACTGGCGATGGCGGTTCAACGACCCCAGCTTCGCCAGCTGCGCCCGTGCCGACCACGCCTCCAGCCGCGTAGCGGTTTGTAACCCGGCCGGGTCGACCCTACCTTCGCGCCAATCATCATGGATTGGAACGAGGTAACTCTAAGCGCGGCCCGGATCGGGCTGATCCTGTTGGGCGGGACGGTTGCCTATCTCGTCCTCAGGGCATTGCGGGGTCGGATCGCGCGCGCGTACGTCGACGACACCGACGACGCTCGCCAACGCGCAAAGACGCTAGCCGCTGTGTTCACCACCACCGGCCTCGTCGTCATCGTGGCGGTCACGTTGATGATGGTCGTCCAGGAACTGGGGATCTCGCTGGGACCGGTTCTGGCGACCGCCGGAATCGCTGGGTTGGCGGTCGGTTTTGGGGCCCAAACGCTGGTCAAGGACATGATCAGCGGGTTCTTCATCCTGCTCGAAGACCAGTACTCGCTGGGCGACGCGATCGAGACGGCGGGGGTCAGCGGTGTCGTCGAGAAGGTGAACCTGAGAACGACGCTTCTGCGTGACGTCTATGGAGTGGTTCACATCGTCCCCAACGGCGATATCCGTGTCGTCTCCAACAAGACCAAGGAGTGGTCGCGGGCGGTCCTCGAGATCGGCGTCGGGTACGGGGAGGATCCGGACCGGGTGATCGCCGTGTTGGAAGAGATAGGCGTCGAGATTCGCGATGATTCGGTGTACGGCGCACTCCTGCTCGAGACCCCCACGGTGCCCGGAGTGGAGGCGTTCACCGATTCGGCGGTGGTGATCCGAATGATGGTCCGCACGCTGCCGCTCAAACAGTGGCAGGTGGCTCGCGAGCTGCGTCGGCGGATCAAGCATCGGTTCGACGCCGAAGGGATCGAGATTCCGTTTCCGCAACGGACCATCTGGCACAAGGGCGACGTCGGGTCGGGAAGCCCTGGTGACCCGAGGCAAAGCTAGCGATGGGGCTCATGCTGTACGACACGCTCCGACGCAAGACCGTCGAGTTCGAACCGCTGGATCCGGGTCGAGCGCGGATCTATACCTGCGGACCCACAGTCCACGACTTCGCCCACATCGGGAATCTCCGAACCTTCCTGTTCGAAGATCTGCTGCGCCGGGTGCTGAAGCGCCGGGGATATGACGTCGTCCAGGTCATGAACCTGACGGATGTCGACGACAAGATCATCCGCAAGGCGGGCGAGGCCGGTGTAACGATTACCGACTATACCGATCCATACAAGCAAGCGTTTTTCGAAGATCTGGCCACCCTGCGCATCGATCCTGCCGAGGAGTACCCCGCCGCCACCGATCACATCGAGGCGATGGTCGGGCTGGTCGAGCGATTGCGGGAGAACGGGCACACCTACGCCACCGAAGACGGGTCGATCTATTTCCGAATCTCCACTTTCCCCGACTACGGCAAGCTATCCCGTGTCGATCTGTCGGAGATACGCGACGGCGCGCGGGTCGACTCGGACGAGTATGACAAGGAGAGCCCCAAGGACTTCGCACTTTGGAAAGCGGCCAAGCCGGATGAGGAGTCGTGGGACACGCGTCTCGGTCGCGGTCGGCCCGGGTGGCACATCGAGTGCTCGGCGATGTCGATGGCCTATCTGGGAGAGTCGTTCGACATCCACACCGGCGGGGTGGACAACGTCTTCCCGCATCACGAGAACGAGATCGCCCAATCGCAGGCAGCCACGGGGAAGCCGTTCGTCCGTTACTGGGTGCATGCCGAACACCTCATCGTCGACGGTCAGAAGATGGCCAAGTCGCTGGGCAACTTCTACACGCTCCGCGACCTATTGGATCGGGGCTATCGGCCCCGGGTGATCCGTTACTTGCTGCTGTCCGTCCACTTCCGATCACAGCTCAACTTCACCTTCGCCGGACTCGATCAGGCCGGCGCCGCGCTTGAGCGGTTGGCGGACTTCGCGGATCGGTTGCAGCTGCTACCCGCGGGGGAAGCCCCGAACGATGAGCTGGCGCGCCGCACCCAACAGGCGGAAGCCGAGTTTGACTCCGCGCTCGACGACGACCTGAACTCGAGCCGCGCGTTGGCGGCGGTTTTCGAGTGGGTCCGAGATGTCAACCGAGCGCTCGACGCGGGAGGGGCGACGACCGCTGACCGCGACCAACTGGAAGCCTTCCTGGCTAGTTTTGACGATGTTTACGCCGTACTGACCCTGGACCCCGGGGAGGCCGAGATCAGCGCCGATATCGAGGCCCTGATCGCGGCTCGCGAGGCCGCCCGCCAGGCCGGCGATTACGCTCGTGCGGACGCTATTCGGGAGGAGCTGGCCGGGCACGGGGTGGTGGTCGAGGATACCGCCCAAGGGGTGCGCTGGAAGAAGGTGTAAGCCCCTGTCACTGGGGGTGTTGACATCTCCGAAGCTAACCGTATATTCAGTATTCTTTTCTTTCAGGCGTAATGCGTCCAGGAGGGCGGTGCGGCGCGCCCTCGATCGGCGCCGAGTGCTCAGTGGGGAGAGACCCGGTAGCCGATGTAGCTCAATTGGTAGAGCAGCTGCCTTGTAAGCAGCAGGTTACCAGTTCGAGTCTGGTCATCGGCTCCAGATTGCCTGTGGCCCACTCGTCGGGTGGTCACGCTACTGCTCGGGGGTCGATGGAGGGATACCGAAGCGGTCAAACGGGGCAGACTGTAAATCTGCTGGCTTAAGCCTTCGGAGGTTCGAATCCTCCTCCCTCCACCATGGAACGGTTCTAACGACACCGCGGC
>JBDGYV010000001.1:0-95604 GCA_039588915.1 Gemmatimonadota bacterium | reverse complement strand
TCTTTTTGCTCAACGTTGCCAAAGTCGTAGATCGGCGAGGCAGCCAGTGATGTGTGGGCACCAACGGTGATGGAGTGCGACGCGTCGACCTTAGCCAGCTCCTCGATCACCAAGACCATCGCCATCGTGTCGGCTCCCGCGCCCCCAAGCGCTTCCGGGAACGGAATCCCAAACAGCCCCAGGTCCGCCATCTCGCGCACCGTATTCCACGGAAACTCGCCGGACTCGTCATGCTCTGCGGCGATCGGCGCGATGCGATCGCGGGCGAACGCACGCACGGTATCGACGAGGAGTTTCTGCTCCGAGGTCAGATCCGCCGTCACGGCCTCACTACGCGGCCCCCACCTTCGCACCCCGCTCGTTGACCCAGTTCTTGATGTACTCGACGATCTCACCGGTCGTTGTCCCCGGCCCGAAAAGCTGACCCACCCCCATCTCGCCCAAGGCCTCCATATCGTCTTTTGAGATGATCCCCCCGCCGGTAAGCAAGACGTCGTTCATGCCCGCGTCTCGCATGAGCTCGAGAACTCGCGGAAGCAGCGTCATGTGGGCGCCCGAGAGGATCGACAACGCGATCACGTCGACGTCTTCTTGTAGCGCGGTCTCGACGATTTGCTCAGGTGTTTGATGTAAACCGGTGTAGATCACCTCCATGCCGGCGTCGCGAAGAGCGGCGGCGACTACCTTCGCACCGCGGTCGTGACCGTCGAGCCCCGGCTTCCCGACCAATACTCGGATCTTCTGTTCACTCATCATCGTCAACCTCGTTCCCGGGCGGCCGCCTCAGAAAATCGACGGTTCCCGCCATGTTCCGTATTCATCACGCATCAGCTCGACAATCTCACCCACCGTCGCAAACGACCGTACCGCGTCGAGCACGGGTTCCATCAAGTTCCGCTCGTCGCGAATCGATTGGCGCAGCGATTTCATGGCCGCTCGATACTTCGCGTCGTCACGCTTGGCTCGCACCTCCGCAACGCGGGCGCACTGCTCACGCTCGTACCGCGGGTCAATCCTGAGAATCGGGATCTCCAAGCTCTCGTCTTCCTCGATAAAATCATTGACCCCTACAATTACACGCCTTCGAGTGTCGATCTCTTCCTGATACCGGCTCGCCGCGACGGCCAGCTCGCGTTGAAAGAACCCTTGCTCGATCCCGGCCACGACACCGCCTAGGTCCTCGATCTGTCGGAAGTAAGCCTCAGCCTCGGCCTCCATCCTATCGGTCAACGCCTCCACGTAGTAGGAGCCGCCCAGCGGATCGATCACGTTGGCTACTCCCGACTCGTAAGCGATAACCTGCTGGGTCCGCAACGCGATCTTGGCCGCTTTCTCGGTCGGCAACGCGTACGTCTCGTCCATCGAGTTAGTGTGCAAGCTCTGAGTCCCACCCATCACACCCGCCAACGCCTGGATGGCGGTCCTCACGATGTTGTTCTCGGGTTGCTGCTCGGTGAGCGAGCACCCGGCTGTCTGGGTGTGGAATCGCATCAGCAGCGACCGCGCGTTCTTGGCTCCGTACCGCTGTTTCATGTGACGTGCCCAAATCCGCCGCGCGGCGCGGTACTTGGCGATCTCTTCAAAGAAATCGTTGTGGGCATTCCAAAAGAACGACAACCGTGGAGCGAAGCGGTCGACGTCGAGCCCAGCCTTTATTCCCTCTTCTACGTAAGTAAAACCGTCGGCCAACGTGAAGGCGAGCTCCTGCGCCGCAGTTGAGCCCGCCTCCCGGATGTGATACCCAGAGATCGAAATAGGATGCCATTTCGGCGCGTTATCGGCGCACCACCCCATCATGTCGACGATGATCTTGAGGTGGGGATCGGGCGGGAAGAGCCACTCCTTTTGTGCGATGTATTCCTTGAGGATGTCGGTCTGAAGTGTCCCTCGCAGCTTGTCCGATGGGACGCCTTGCTCCTCAGCCACCGCCATGTACAGCGCCAGGAAGATGATCGCCGGCCCGTTGATCGTCATTGAAGTCGACACCTGATCGAGCGGGATTCCGCGAAACAAGGTCTCCATGTCGGCCAGGCTGTCGATCGCCACACCGCACACCCCCACCTCACCCTCCGACATCGGGTGGTCGGAGTCGTATCCCATGAGCGTCGGCAGGTCAAAAGCAACCGACAACCCGGTCTGGCCGTGATCCAGCAGGAAGTGGTAGCGCTGATTGGTCTCTTCGGCGGTGGCAAACCCTGCGAACTGACGCATCGTCCATAGCCGAGTCCGGTACATCGAATCGTACACGCCCCGGGTGTACGGGTACTCACCTGGTAGACCTATGGCTTCGAGCGGATCGTTGTCAGCCAAATCGAGAGGGGTGTAGATCGGCGCCACCTCCATCGAGGAAGTGGTCGTAAAGTCGATGTCTCGTGCGGATTGCCGATCCCTTCGATCGCGCCACGCCGCTACGCGTGCTGCCATACGCTCTTCGCGAGTGGACGCCTCTTGAACGATCGGCCTGCCGTCGTCCCGACGATCCTTGCGCGCTGTTGGCGTCATCCTCGCTCCTCCTGCTCGGTCCCAGGACGGGCTGACCGTGAGTCGAGCCCAACCGCGGCTACAATCTCATCAGCTACCGAATACGGCGTCGCGTCGCCGTCGCGGATCCCATCGAGGGCCCGCTCCAGAATCTCCTCTCCCCCACCCCATTCCCACACGTGCGCATCAACACGACGGGCAACCAAATCACGAACCCGATCCGCGGATCTGGCGCGCTGCTTGGCGGTAAGCGCCCCGCTCTTGTGGCAATGGCTTCGATGCGCATCGATCGCGGCGGCGAGTTCTTCGATGCCTTCGCCTTCGACCGCTACGGTGCGCACAATCGGCGGAGCCCAGTCCCCACCATCGCGCGGCTTGAGCCCCAGCGTTGCGGTCAGCGCCCGCTCCAAGTTCTCGGCTCCCGGGCGATCTGCCTTGTTTACAACGAACACGTCGGCTATCTCCATCAACCCAGCCTTCATCGTCTGCACTGCATCACCGGATTCGGGCACCAACACGACCACCGTCGTGTCGGCCGCGCTCACGATATCGCGTTCGGTCTGACCGACGCCGACAGTCTCGTGAATGACGACGTCGAAACCAAACGCCTCCAGCAGGTCAGCCGCTTCGAGCGATGTAGTGGCCAAACCGCCGAGTCGCCCGCGGGACGCCATCGATCGGATGAACGCCCCGTCATCCAGTGTGAGTTCCTGCATCCGGATCCGATCGCCAAGCAACGCTCCACCAGTGAACGGGCTGCTGGGATCAACGGCGAGGATGCCGACCTTTTGATCGTGCCGCCGGCACAGCAACGCGAACTTCTCGGTCAGCGTACTTTTTCCGGCACCCGGAGGGCCTGTCACGCCGACGCGAAACGCACGCCCCAGGCCGGAGTGGGTGGCGTGCAACAGTTGCTCGAACCCGGGCTGCTGGTTTTCGATCCACGTCAGCGCACGGGCCAGCGCGCGGCGGTCGCCGCGAGCGAATCGCTCGAGCAGCCCCGCCACCTCGGGGGTCCGGGATGTCGAGGCCATCACAGTCAAAAGTTACGCCGGATCTGCAAGTGGCGCTACGTCTTACGCTCCTCCTGACGGGCCGCCGGGAAGAGCACGTTGTTCAGAATCAGACGATAGCCGGGCGACCGCGGATGGTACTCCAGATCGGTGGGGGGATCGCCGATCGCGTGTTGGGTCGGTGGGGGGATCGCCGATCGCGTGTTGGGAATCCTCGGGGTCATGACCGCCGAGAAAGGTAAACGTTCCGGCGCCAACATCACCGTGCAGGTACTTGGCCAAGCTGCCGCTGGCGCAGGTCGCGAGCACCAGCACGCCAGGCTTTAGGGTCAGTGGCTGAAAAGAGGTCGTCAGACCGTACCAATCCGGAAATCGCAACCGATGGTTCTGCGTCAACATCGCGGCTACAGGGTCGACGGTCGGCGCGAATTGCGCCAACTGCACCGTGTCGAGTACCCGACGGTCGGGAGTGTTCACTCGGTGCCCATCAATCGTGGAAAACGGCCCAACGTCTCGCGGCTCAAGTGCGAAGTCGGCGAAAGAGAGCGTGCCGCTAAAAACCGGTGGGTCGCCAGCTAGAGCGAGATCCAGGGTCTCGGTGGCGGCGCACATCGCGAACAGAAATCCGCCCTGGTTCACATAGTCGCGGATCGCTGTCGCGATCGCGAGTTTGAGCGATCGAGTGTCTCCAAAACCAAGCTCGATGGCCGTCTCGCGATCGACCCTCACCGCCTCCCTGTACCAGTCGGTCGATTGCACGTTGAGACCATATTTGCCGTATTGACCGGTAAAGTCCTCATGATGGAGATGCAACCAGTCGATGTCCGCCAGTTCAGCACCAAGCACGTCACCGTCCCACACCACTCGATACGGTATATCGGCGAACTCGAGGGCCAGCCGTACGGCATCGTCCCACGGCGCAGCGTAAGGTGGCGCGTACACAGCGATCTCGGGTGCAACCTCGAGTCGCACTGGCGCCTGTGCACCGCTCGAAGACAACTGGTTCAACGTCAAATCAGTGGCCGTTTCGGTCATCACGCCGCGCTCGAGACTGTCTTCGTACGCAGCCGGATGATGAACCAGAAATGACCCGCCACGATAGTTGAGCAGCCAATCGGCGGTCCCACCTTCCTGTAGCGCGCGGTAGACGACGCCGTAGGCGCGCAGCGGGTGAGGTTGGGCCTCGTCCATCGGGATGACGAAGGGCTGAAGTGCGACGCGTCGATTGCGGCCGACGCTTGGCCCGGCTCGCGCCGATCCTGGAACGGCGGTCACCGCCGCCAACCCGGCTAGCTGGAGAAACCGACGGCGGTTCACGATCGTCCGTCATCGCCATTGGCCCCGGCGAGCAGTCGTCGTGCCTCGAGTGCATACGGGCTGGTGGCGTGCTTGGCCACGATTTCACGCCACAGCGCCACCGCGCGCTCGGGCTTCTCGGCTACCGCCGCCCAGCGGCCCGCCGCCAACAACAGAGCCGGCGCTTCGCCGCTGCTCGGAGACCGCTCCACCGCTCGAGCGAGCATCTCGCTCGCGCCGGTCGCGTCACCAGCCCGCCCCCGCCACTCACCGGCCAAGCCGTACACGAGTGATCGCGCAATGCCGAGCGAGTCCGACTCACCGATCGAACTCGCCAGCGAGTCGAGTCGTGTCGACGCCGCCGCCGCTCGGCGGGGGGCTTCGATCATCGTTCGGCCGAGCACTCCATAGAACGGGTCGGCCACGCGCGCCCTGAGAAGCCACTGAACCAGTCGCGCGCGCTCAAGCGCTTCGAGTGCCGCAGCGGTCGCATCGTCCTCGCTGATCGCGCGCGCGTAAGATGCGATGGCACTATCGGGTCGTTGCCGGCTCAGCCACAGGTCCCCGAGCGGCACGCCGAGCGCCGCCGAATCGACGCCCTCCGCACGCGCGCGCTCGAGCGCACGCTCGACGGCGGCGAAATCACCGGCCACCCGAGCTGCAGCGACTTCCGCCACCCACGCGCCCTGGTCGGCGCCGGGCACCCCGGCCCGCGCCGCCGCTCTGAGCTCGGATGCAGCCCGGCCGTGGTCGCCAGTCGCGCGGGCGATCTCGGCCGAGAGCAAGCGGTCGGCCGGTCTCGTGGCCGGCGGTCCTAGATCAAAAAGCACATCCAATGCGCGGCTGGCGGCGGCCGGTGTCACCGGCAGCGCCGCAGCCGCAACACGACGCAGCTGCTCACCGCGCGTGGCCAGCCCGAGCGCTGGATCGTTCGCCGCAGTGATCGCTCGCGTCCAATCACCTGCCTTGATCCACGTTTGCACCACGAGCGGCGACAGCAACGCGGCCGCTCGTGCATCCGCTCCCGCTTTGGCCGCCTCCAGCCTTTCGACAGCGATCTCCGTCGCCAAGCTCGGCGACCACTTCTCGAGCAGCGCCTCAATCGCCGCGATCGCTCCTACGAGCGTCGCACCGCCGTAACTGACCGCGGTCAGATACGCGGTCAATGCGGCCCCGGGGTCCTGTCGATCCAACTCCAGCTCGCCGCGCAACATCGCCACCGCCGCTAGCTCGGCACCCCGATCGCGGGCGCGATCGAGGAGCACCGCCGCACCCGCGTGCGCGCGCTGCCCGAGCAGGACGCGGAACAACCTCGCCAACGGCCCGAATTCGCCCGGTCGCTGATCGAGGTATGCATCAAACCGATCGACGACCGTGACCGGCTCGACACCGGCTTCGAGCGACAGCGCAGCCCAGTACGAAAGCGCGTTCGGGCCCACGTCTTCTCTGACCGCGAGGCTGTCGAGCACTGCGCGGAAACGGTCGACCTCGTTTAGGTGTGCCGCGGCGCGAGCCATCCCGGCCAGCGCCATCGGGTGATCCTCGAGCGGCTGGTATGCGGCCCTAAAACGAGCAAATGCCTCGGCATGGTCGCCCCGATTGGCGGCTGATCGCCCGGCTTCCAGCATCTCGAGAGTCTGAGACACTCCGGGGGCGGCGATCGCAAGTCCCGCCACCAGCACGACAGCCGCGACGACGCCAATCGACCTCCGACGATCGCTCACTCGGTCCCTGACGCGGATCGCACGCCGGCCTCGGCGAGTGATTCGAGGTACGCACGTACCGAGTCGAGGGCGCCCTTCGGTAACACACCCCGCCACGGCGCGAGCGCCGCTTCGGGATCGAGGCGCGGCGCGCTCGCGCGAGGTGGTAATGGCGAGGGCGTTTCGGGAACGAACGAACGGGCTGCCTCCGCTCGTCGACGATCGGTCGTCTCTTGCTCGACCATCCGTCCGACATCGGCCAGCCGACGCGCTAACGCCCGCAAATCGGTGTCTGCGCGCGCGCCCGGGACACCGCGTTCCAACTGGCGCGCCAACTCCTCGACTGCGGCCTCCAGCCCCTGTACCGTGCGTATGTCGATCCCCATCTCGAGCAGCTCCTCCGCAACGTCGTTGAGCTGTCGACCGATCTCACGTTGAGCCACTGCGGCTTCAGGGTTGCCTCCCACCGGCTCATCACTGCTCCCGAGCGCATCAGCCAACGAACGTTCGGCTTGCGCCATAGACTCCAGCTGCCGCGCGACTTGTCCCGAGCTGCCAGCTGCGCCTTCCGCACCCCCGGTCGTTCCCTCGCTGTCGGGCAGCAGAAACGCGCGCGCCAGCAACATCAGCGCCGCGGCCGCATCCTCGGCTGCGGCCTGCGCCTGAGAATTTCTGAGACCTTGGCCTGGCGAGGTCACTACGGCTTCCCCCGCATATCGAACGCTGAACACCGCTTGCGCCAAGCGCGTAGCCAACTCGACACCGGCCGGGCGACCGCCGATCGCTTCAACCAACTCGCCCAGTGCGCCTTCCAACCCCCGTCCAACCACCGCCTGCCGGGAGACTCTGTCGGCGTGCTGACTGGCTCCAGGCGGCGGACCACCCATCGCTTCGGCCAGCTCCCGCTGTCGTTGGGCCAGAAACAAGACCTCGGCGCCGGCGCGATCGATCGCGATTCGCCGCGCCGCTGCGGCACCCGCCGCGCGATCGACCTCCGTCCGCGCCCGACCGGCGGCCCAATCGAGCGTTTCCGCGGCTTGTTGTTGGGCCGTCGCCAACGCCGCCGGGTCTCGATCCGCGATCTGCTCGCCAACGTTCTCGAGCGCGGCCTCGACTGCTGTCCGGAGTGAATCAGGTAGTTGCTCGGATGCTGCCGATGCAGCGACGTCGATCTCCGACTGCCGGGGTTCGATCTCGGCACCCAGCCGACCCGGGTCCGTCTGGCGGGTGTCGCTCGCCAGCTCGTCCTCGGACCGAGCCAGGCCAGTCAGCGTGTCAGCGGTCATCGATAGCTGGATCAGCGCCTCGGTCTCAGCCAGTCCCTCACGGATCGCCTCCAGCATCGACGCCCGAGCGGACAACTCGGCGTCGGATTCGTTAGGCAAACCGGGCTGGGGTATCAAATCCGCCTGCGAGGTTCCCTCGAGCAATCGTCGATACGCCGCCAGGCGTTCGGCGAGGCCGGGGTGCAGGTCCGGATCCGCCAGCGTCCGATCAAGCGTCTGAGCCAGGCTATCGGCAGCGGCCCGCAGCCGCGCGTCGAGCTCCCGTTGATCGCCCGTCGAGCCCTCGCCACGCACCCCACGCTGCGCCGCTTGCAGCGCGCGATCGATCTCACGACCGGCGGCGGCCCGATCGGCGGCGGCTTCTGCACTGAGCGCCGCCCGACCCGCGATCACCGCGGTTCGCCACTCGGTCGCCGCTGGTCCGCCGTGGAGTGGGCGCGCCACGACTCGGAATCGAAAGCTGTCGCCTGGGGAACGCTGCGTGCCGAGCCGCGCGATCGCCACCACAATCGTATCACGCGTCCCACCGACATCGCCGATGAGACCGCTTCGTCCGTCGTCGGTATCCCATCGTAGTTCCTGAAGCCCGGCCGCGGCGCCTGTTCTGACTTCCAACCACACACCAGCGCTACCGAGAACGGTCGGGTCGTCTTCCGGCCGAAGGAGCTCGACGAACGCAGGCCCGACTCCGATCACGGTAAACGACGTCGGCGACGTTTCAACACCGCTCCGAGTCCGAGCTAGGACTCGGGCTTCCCCGACCGCGAGTTGGACCGGACCCGCAAACGTGACACCCTCGATGTCAAGCGAAGTTTTGCGCCCGTCGGCCCACTGCACCCAAGCAGCATCGATCCTCTGACTTGCCGCGCCGCGAATCTCAAGCGTTTCGCCGGTTGGCACCGCTCGACCGGCTAGCGGCACCCAGGCTTCGCCCTCAAACCGAGCCTCGACCCGCACCATGGCCACTGGCACGCGAACCGTCACCTGGTGGACGGGACTGGTGAACGGCCCAAACCTGAGTCGGTACTCGAATGGGCCGGTTATCTCGGACCAACGCCAGGAACCGGTTCGTCCCGCGGCCAACGTTTCGGCGCGCCAGGCGGAAGCCGGCGGGCGCGACTCGAGCAACAGCGGACCCCTCGATGGCGGGCCCAGGATCGTGGCCTGGCCCACCAACTCCTCGCCGTATGCGACGTCGATGTCACCCGGTGCAATCGTCCATTCGACAGTCGGGGATCGCCACGCTTGTTGTGGTCGGCGCAAAACCCCGGCGACCCTACTCGCAGCAGTCGGTTGACTGACCGCTGTTAGCGCCGCTACCGCTCCCATCGCGAACGCCAGCCATCGCCGTCGCGCGATCCCCGAGCGATCATGGTCTGCCAACGCGCTGTCGAGCCTGGCGCTGCCACGACGCTCGAGCCACGATGCCGCAGATCGCTGCCGCGCGGCCGCCAGACCGGCTCGAGGATCCTCGAGCAGAGCTTCGAGCGTGCCTCTCGTCTGCGGAAACAATCGCCCTAGCTCAGCCACCACGTCAGCGGATTCGATGACCGACCGGCGCCAGGCGTCAACCAGACGCCATCCTGAGACGATCGCGGCAATCGTCACCGCTAAGTATCCGAGCCCACGCAGAACGCCTGCCGGCCCGATCATGATCTCCCAAGCGAGCAATGCAAAAACAAACGCCGCGGCGACGGCCACCGATGTCCAACCCAATCGTTGATGGCGGCGGCCACGCGCGGCGGCGCAGAGCTCCCGGAAGACGACTTCCGGATCGCGGTAGGTGCTCATCTCATCTCAAGACTGCCCTTACGAGTGCAGGTTCATGGCCGGAAGTTCATGCCTACGGAGTAGACATTCTTGGTATAGAAATCATTCAACGTGATTGATTCGTTCCGATATCGTCCGTAACGAGCCTCGACCGAGTATTGCGCATTGACATCCTTGACCAACCGAAGCAGCAGCACGTTATTGGAAGCGCCGCTGGTATCCAGCGTGCCGGCGCCGCTCAAGTTCGGGGCCGGTTCCGAGAACGATCTCAACTCGATGAGCCCGTAGAACTGCGCCAACATGTCCCACGGCAACCGTCGGATCACCTGCAAGCCGATATTGTGGCTCAGGTATGAAAGTCCAAACGAGTTTGAGTCGTTGTATCGAAAATGATACTCGGCCTCCACGGAGACCGGGCCCAGCCACACCAGCTGACCTCCCAATTCGTGCAGGTAGTCGATCTGCCGGGGTCGAGTCAAGCCGCGGAACGCATTCGCGGGATCGTCGTCGTCACGCCTCACGACGCCGCGGCCGGGGTAGCGAATACGATCCACCGAGTATTGCCAAGTGACCGAAACGTCTTGACCAAAGTCCTTTGTGAGCGAACCAAACCCGCCGACCGATCGCTCATCGAACGGTTGATCCAGATTCTCGAAGTCGACCCGTGCGAACCGTGTTCCGACCTCCAGTCGGGCCAGCTGATCCGGCACCAAAGGTCGTAGGTTCCACGTAGCGCTGGCCTCCCCGCCTACGCTCGTGAATCCATCCTCGTTGATAAAGAAGAAGTCGTCGGTCCACTTTCGATTCTTGATCGCGAAGGCTCCGCCCAACGCCAGGTTTGTGCTGACTCGACGCACATACCCGACGCCGCCTTCATTGACGAACTGATTGGCCAGATCGAAGTCGTTGCCGACCAAGCCGAAGTGGCGCTTGAAGCCACCCTGGTAGGACAGCGACAGACGCTGCGCGCCGGCCTCTCCCCATTCCAAGTCTCCGCTGTACGCGAGGCGAGCGATCTGTGCACGCACGGGATCTATGAGCGCCTCATCGACGTTATCGTCGAATTCGTACGTTACGTGAACGTCTTGGTCGTAGTCCCACGCCGCCTGAGCGTGGAGTACGGTCGGCAACAACGTCAACAGCCACGCAATCGCGAGCGCCGACGTACTCGACCGCGGCGGGCGACCCCGCGGTTTCCTACGATGGCACGTCATAGATGACTCCTCCTGACACAGGTTAACGATAAAATGCTGCTCGTCTTTCAGCGAATTGTTCTGCTTTATTTGCATAGTCTTCGCGTCGCTGGAGCAGGTCGAATCTGCGCCGCTGCAGAGCGCTCAACCGCGCACTCGGGTCTTCGAATACGTCCCCGGGGCCGGTGCGACCGCCAACACCTCTATCGCTCAAGATCGCCTCGATCACACTGCCACCAAGCGCCGCCTGTCCGTCGCGCTCGATATCGTCCTTTATACGTTGAAACTCTTCGAGATCACGCTGCTTCTGGAGCGTCTTGTTTATTTGGTCTTCGATGGCGGCGATCCGCTCATCGATCTTATCGACGGCATCACGCGCGATCGCCTCCTTGACACGGAGCTGCGCCGGACCATCTCTTGGGTCAAACGCAAGTCGTGGCAAGAAGAGGTCTTCTTCCACCTCTTCGATTTCGGTCGTCAGCGTCTCTCGAGCACGTACGTAATCCTCGAGCAATGCCACCAACCGGCGCAGCTCCTGATCGTTCTCGGCCGCGGGCTCTCGGCTCGTGACAGCGTCGATTTCCTGCTGAACAATCGGTATCTGCTCGTTGTAGGCGAGGAACAGCTGGGTCTTGAGATCGCGTACTTGCTCGTAGAGCACCCGGAGCTGACGCGTGACGTTTGTAATCTGTTCCGACGATTCGAGGATCTGATTGGAGATCGACGCGAACCGGGCGCTGCCGGGCTCGGCCGCTCGCTTGGCAGCGCTAAGTGAGTCACCACGCTGCTCGAGGGATCGGAGCCTCACTTCGAGTCGCGCGATCTCCGTCTCTCGCCCGTCGATCAGCCGCCTCAGCTCGACGATGCCGGGTTCTTGCGCACTCAAACTCGTCGAACTCAGCGCGATCGCGCTGAACCATACAAAGAGCACTAGCCCGAGCCTAGTCGTCGCGCGCGAGACCATACTTTTCCAGCTTGTAGTAAAGCGCACTGGTCTTGATCCCAAGCAAATCAGCGGTCTTCGTCTTCACGCCGTTTGCCTGCTCGAGCGCGCGCTCGATCATCGATCGCTCGAGCTCCTCGAGCGCGTGGTCGAGCTTGACACTCCCCACCGGAGGCGCGCTGATCGTCGGGCCCACCCGAGGAGCCACTCGTTCATCGAGTGGGAATGCTTCTGGTTCCAGGATCGTCCCGTCGCACAACACGATCGCGCGCTCGATCATGTTCTCGAGCTCACGAATGTTCCCAGGCCAGTCGTAGGTATGTAGAAGCTCTAGCGCACGGTCGCTGATGCCCTCGATCGGCTTGCCAATCTCCGCACTGATCGTCTGGAGGAAATGCGTCACCAGCGGCCGGATATCCTCCTTGCGTCTCCGCAGGGGCGGGATTTCTATGGGAACGATATGGAGTCGATAGTAGAGGTCCTCCCGGAACGTTCCATCCTCCACCAATGGACCCAAATCCTTGTTGGTGGCGCTTATGATTCTGACATCGACGCGAATCGTCTCCTCCCCACCGACTCGCTCGATCTCTTTCTCCTGTAGCACCCGGAGCAGCTTGATTTGGGTCGGTGCTGGGATGTCAGCGATCTCGTCGAGGAAGAGCGTGCCCTTGTGAGCCAGCTCGAAACGCCCTTTCCGCTGTTTAACGGCACCAGTAAAGGCCCCTTTCTCGTGTCCGAAGAGCTCCGATTCCAGCAGGCTCTCGGCCAATGCCGAGCAATTGACCTTGATGAACGGGCCATCGCCTCTAGGGCTCGCGCGGTGAATCGCCCGCGCGACCAGTTCTTTGCCGGTCCCGCTCTCGCCGTAGATATAGACCGACGAGCTCGTCCCCGAGATCTTGCGCACTGAGTCGAAGATCTTCTGCATCGAGGCGGAGTGGCCGACGATCTCACCGAAATGATGTTCGACCTCTTCACGCAGGTATTCGGTCTCGGCGCGTAAGGCGTCGCGCTCGCGCTTTATCGCACGGGTAGCGAGCGCACGATCGACTTTGACGCGAAACTCTTCGGGATCGAACGGCTTGGTGATGAAGTCGACCGCTCCCCGCTTCATTGCTTCGACCGCGATATCGATCGTTCCAAACGCAGTGATCAATATGACTTCCGGCTGTCCGGGGTACGGTCGCCCGCGCAACGCGTCCAGGACGTCTATACCGCTCATCCCCTCCATCTTGAAGTCGGTAATCACAAGATCGGTGACACTTTCCCTGCAAAGCGCTAGCGCGTGCTCCCCATTGGGGGCAACAGCGACATCATGACCCGCACGAGTCAGCATCGCTTCCAATCCCTCTCGCATGGTGGGGTTATCTTCGACAACCACGATTCGCGCCACGGAGCCATCCTTAGACCTTGACATCGTCAACGCCCCAACGCCGCTGGCTTTTCGATCGCCCGGAACCTGCCGCCGCCAGTGCCCGACGCGGGCAGAGAAATGAAGAACATTGTCCGTTCGTGGGGTACGCTCTCGACCCAGATCTCGCCGTCATTCTCTTCAATAATGGATCGCACAATCGACAATCCCAGACCAACCCCAGACCCCTTGGTCGTAAAGAACGGGTCGAAGATCCGTTTGACCTGCTCGGGCTCGATTCCGAACCCGTAGTCCTTAACAGTGATCCGCACCTTGTTTTCCACCTGGTGTCCCCGAACCTCGACCGTGCCACCTTCCGATGACGCCTGTATCGCGTTTTTGACCAGGTTTAGTATCGCCCGCTTTATTTGCTCGACGTCGGCGTGAACGCTGATTTCATCGTCGACCAAGTCGACCGACACTTCAACATCGCGGGCGTCAGCGTCAGCCGTCAGCAAGAAATTCACGTCGTCGAGCAGCTCCGATAGCGAGAAGGGCTCCAAGATGGGACGACGCGGGCGCGCGTAGATCAGAAATTCGTTAATGATCGTCTTCAGGTGTTGGACCTCACGAATGATCTTCTCCAAGTGCGAGCGACGGTGATCCTCCACCGGCAAGTCATCCCGCAAAAGACCGGCGAAGATCTCAATGCCTCCCAGCGGGTTTCGTATCTCGTGAGCAACGCCGGCGAGCATCGTCCGCAGATGGCGGTCTCGTCTCACAATACCCTTGCGCATGTTCTCTAAGGCATCACCGAGATATCCGATCTCGTCTTGTGTCTCGACTGCGACCGGTTCGGTCATCTCGCCGCGCTCCATACGTTCAGCAGAGCGGACAAGTGCACCGATCGGTTCCGAAAGTGACCGTGCGAACACCACGCCGACGATGACCGCAAGCAGGATCGCTACCAGCGAAAGCAGCACCGTCAGCTGTCGGAAGTCGTTGAACACCTCGAGGAAGGCAAGTGACAGGTCGACCCCGAACACCGCCACGACATCACGTTCGGTGCCCTCTGGATCGCGGTACCCGATGAGCGGGGCGAACGCGGTTTGATAAACAGCACCCGATCGATCTGTGAAGGGCACAGTCAGGACCGCTTCACCGGCGAAGGCGCGGTCGATCTCAGCGGCGTAGTTGTCGAGTTGTGGAGAAACGACGCCGACGTCCATGTCCAGTGAATCTGTGGAGGCCAGGATCCGATGCTCACGATCGAAGATGTACGCTTCGCGAACTCCGAGCCGATCCTTGATCTGTCTCAGCTGTCCCTGAGCGATGGCTCGCGTGCGAGGTCCAAGGTCACCCACCAACACCGTCGTCAGCTCGGGGTCGAAGACGAGTCCCCCGGCCTCAGCTACCGCCAGCAAACGGTTCTCCATCTCGCGGCGAACGTGCCCGGTCGCGACCCGATACCAGACGTAGGCGCTCGCCACGACGAGCATCGTGACCAGCGCGATGAAGGTCACGATGAGCTTGCTGCGGATCTGTCTTCGGCGTGCTCCCGGCATTCCTAGGTACCTACTATCCCCCAACATTAAGATTGCTTAGACCGCCTGGTGTGTCAAAACGCGCGAGGTCATACCAACGCCTGGAGGCAACTAATGGGTGAGGGCGTAGACGAAGACGTTGGCACCCATCTCCAGAGCCGCCTGACGAATCTCGACTGGATCGCCGTGGACCTCCGCGTCTTCCCAACCGTCTCCGAGATCGGTATTAAACGAGTAGAAGACCACCAGTCTCCCGTCGTAGAACACCCCGTACCCCTTTGGGGGTCCGCCAGCGTGCTCGTGGATCTTGGGCAAGCCGTCCGCAAACCGGAACCGGGTTCGAAAGATCGGATGCTCTGTAGGCAGCTCGACCAACCGTTCATCGGGGAAGATGCGCGCGATCTCTCGTCGCAGCGAGGGGTCGATGCCGAAGTTGTCGTCGGCGTGCAGCAGGCCTCCAGTCGTTAGGTAGCCGCGTAACGCGAGAACCTCTTCCTCAGTAAGGCGAATCTCGCCATGACCAGTGAGGTACAACAGTGGGTAGCGATCGAGGTCGGGGTCGGTGGCACGCACGATCGCCTCGCGATCGGCGGTTAGGAGCCCAACCTCTTCGCGAACGAAGGCAAGCAGATTGGGCAGCGACGTGGGGTTCCCGTACCAATCACCGGGTTCGTACTGAAGCCGAGCGATGGTCAGCGACGTCGGTGGCGGCGTCAGCGACCGACCGCCAAGACCCTGGCTCTGAAGCGGAGAACCGGTGACCGCAACGGCGGCGACCGCAACGACCGGCAACGGTCTCACTCGGGGTCTCCGGCGCGGTCATCCGGCCCGTGCACGGCGCGGTAGATGGCGTTGCGAGCCGCCGGGTACGCGCAAGCCATCACCTCGACGCGATCGCGTGCGCTCATCGTGTGTCCAGCTCGCGACGCCTCGAGTCGTGCCAGTGCGGCGGGCCACGGCAGTGCGGCCGCGTCACTGGTGCCCGAGCCGCCCACCACGAGCACGCACTCGCCCCTGACCGGTTGCTCACGGGCCACCAAGCTGTGGCTCACGTCTTCGGCAGTTCCGGTGACGAACTCTTCATGCAACTTGGTCAGCTCCCGAGCCAGGCAGACGGGCCGATCGGGGACCAAATCGGTGATCACGGCCACCGTTGCGCCGACTCGTCCCGGCGCCTCGTAAACGACGATCGTCTCCGGGCGGGTGAGTGCCTCACGCCACCATGACTCCCTTCCACGGCGTGGAGCAAAACCCAGGAATGCGAAGCGATCGGTCGGCAACCCGCTGGCCGCCAGCGCGATCAAGAGCGCGCTCGGCCCCGGAACCGGAACGACCTCGATCCCCCGCTGCCGCGCGGCAACGACCAGTCGATACCCCGGATCCTGGATCGCCGGCATCCCGGCATCTGTAACGAGCGCGACATCGTCTCCGGTCTCGAGCCGAGCGATTACTGTGGGAAGCGCTGTATCGATGTTGTGATCGTGGTAGGCGATGACGTCCGGCATCAAAACATCCAACCACGCGAACAGCCGGCGACACGTCCGCGTATCCTCACAAGCCACCGCTGGCACGTCGGCTAGGACCTGGCGGGCCCGAGACGTCATGTCGCCACGGTTTCCGATGGGGGTACCGACCAGGTACAGCTTCGCCGGTTCACCGATCGTCATTCCGGCTCCCGACGGATCGCCGCTCCCAACTGTCGCAATCGCTCATCGATCCGCTCGTACCCACGATCGATTTGCGCAATGTTCTGAATGACGGATTCGCCGGAGGCAGCCAACGCGGCGATCAACAAGGCCATCCCAGCTCGGATGTCGGGGCTCGATATACGCTCGCCTACCAGCGGTGTGGGACCGCTGACCACCGCTCGATGCGGATCGCAGAGGACGATCCGGGCACCCATCGTGAGCAATCGATCGACGAAGAAGAGGCGGCTCTCGAACATCTTCTCGTGGATCAGAACCGTGCCCTCCGCTTGGGTCGCCACGACCAGAAGAATCGACGTCAGATCCGCTGGAAGTCCGGGCCAAGGGGCGTCATCGATCTTCGGGATCGCACCACCGGAATCGTCCATAATGCGAAGTCGTTGGCCGGCCCGTATATGGATATCGTCGCCGTTCACCTCGATCTCGACCCCTAATCGCTCATAGCAGAGTCTGATCATGGCCAGATTGGCGACGCCCGCGTTCTTGATCGTCAAGGCGCCGTCGGTAACCGCGGCCAGCCCCACGAACGATCCGACTTCGATGTGGTCCGGCTGGAGTTGGTGATTCGTTCCGCTCAGTGCGGCCACGCCGCGGATCTCGAGGTGATTTGTACCAATCCCTCGGATATCAGCACCCATCCCGGTCAGCATGCGGCAGAGCCCCTGAACGTGCGGCTCCGAGGCAGCATTCGCGATCCGGGTCGTGCCCTCGGCCCGCACGGCTGCCATGATCGCGTTCTCGGTTCCCATGACACTGGTTTCGTCGAGAAAGACATCCGCACCAGTCAGTCCGCGCGGCGCCCGGATCACGTATTCCCGGTTTTTGACCTCGACTTCGGCGCCGAGCGCGCGAAACGCCAACAAGTGGGTGTCAACGCGGCGCAGTCCGATCCTGTCACCGCCTGGCGTAGGCAGGTGCACCTCGCCGCGGCGCGCAAGCAGCGGCCCGGCAACCAGAAACGAACCGCGAATCCGCCCCGCCAACTCACCCGGAATCGGGCCGTCGCAATCGGGATGAATCGTGTATTCATTCGCGATCTTGTCCTCTACGGCACAACCAACGGCTTTGAGCAGTTCGACCATGGTGCGGATATCGCTGACATCTGGGATCGAGGTGAGCCGTACGGGTTGGTCGGCCAAAAGGGTCGCTGCCAGACACGGTAGCGCCTCGTTCTTGTTCCCGGCCGGAGTCATCGTTCCGCTTATCGGCCGACCACCGGTGACGATGAACTTCTCCACGCGCTTTCCCTTTCGATCAGTCGGCGAGCGCCAACACGCCGCGCTCAATCCCATTGTGGTCGCGATAGGTCGAAAGATGCCCCAACCCACCGGTATCGGCGATCATCGCTTCCACACCACCGGCTTGCCCAGCGCCAACCTCTAGCGCCAGTAGTCCCGCCGGACGAAGGCGGTCGGCCGCCGCCGCGACGAGGGCAGCCAGTGCCTCATCTCCACGCGACCCGGCGAAGAGCGCCGCTTCCGGCTCCCAGTCGACGACCTGTGGCTCGAGCAGTGCCCGCTCTCTGTCGGCAAGGTATGGTGGGTTGGCGACCACCGCATCCACGCGAAGCCCCGAGGCGAGCGCAGCCAATCCATCGGCCACAACCCATCGCGTCCGCTGACTGTGGGACCGATCGGCGTTATCACGCGCAACCGCTATCGCGCCGGGGCTCGAGTCGATCCCCAAGACCCAGTCGAGACCCTCCAACTCTTGGGCCAGAGCACACGCGATCGCGCCCGAACCGGTGCCGACGTCGACCAGCCGCCATCCACCACTCGGGGCACGGCCGTGCCTGCTCTCCGCGCGTGCCCACTCGAGTACCTCGTCCACGAGTTGCTCGGTTTCGGGTCGAGGGATCAAGACCCTCGGGTCGACTGCCAGCTCAAGATCGCGAAACCCCGCCTTGCCGGTTATGTACTCGATCGGCTCGTGCGCTGAACGGCGCCGGACACGCTCGCGGTAGGCATCGATCTCACGTGCGCTCACCGGACGATCGAAGTCGAGATAGAGATCCAGCCGCCGACAACCGAGAACGTCGGCCAGCAAGTACTCCGCAGACAGTCGGGGCGCAGGGATACCGCGTTTCTGAAAATACTCCGTGGTGGCGCGAACCAGGGTCAACACCGTCCAGCCCACCATCATCGAGCAGAGCTCCTAAGCGTGGACGGCCAGGATCGCGTCCTCTTCTCCGTCGTCGTCCTCGAGAATCCACTTGATCTCCAGCGGGTGATCGGGATCCTCATTGACGTAATCCTCCAGATCGGGGATTTGCTCGTCGTCGACTTGTATCGCGATCAATCCCCCTGGCCGCAGCCGAAGCGCTGCGTCATCCAATAACTGCCTGACGAGCTCGTCGCCGCTCGGCTCACCAAAGAACGTTTCCAGCGGTTCCCACTGAAGGCTCTCCTCGGTCAAGAACTCCTCGTCGCCGGGGTTCAAGTAAGGCGGGACGGCACAAATGATGTCAAAGCACGGCTCCGGCCGAAACGCGGATAGCCAATCGCCCGCCATCGGCTGCACGCGGTCAGCGACGCCGTGCCGCCGAGCGTTGCGGCGAATCAGATCCAGCGCTAACGGATCGATGTCGACGCATACCACCTGACTCGGCTGGATCGGGCCCATCGCCAACGAGACCCCCAGCGCTCCGCAGCCGGCCCCGAGATCGGCGATCCGCCAATTGTCACGTGGGATAGCACGCTCCTCGACCCACTCCTCGATTTCATCACACAGTTGCTCAGATTGAAACCGCGGCAGGAACACGCCGTGCTGGATCTCCATCAGCTCATCCCGAAAGTCGGTCACCCCGATGATGTACTGGTACGGCTCGTTTTCCTCGCGCCGGTCGACCAGCTCCCAGAATTGTCGCGCTGCATCGGGTCGGACCGTCTCGTCTCCACGTTCGTCGAGATCATCCGGGTCGTCGACTCCCAATGCGTGCGCCAAGAGCCACAGTGCACTGGCATCGGGGAACTCGACCTTGCGCTTTTCCAACCGTTTCTCGGCTTGGTCCAGCAGTTGATCGACCGTGGCAGCGGAGTCGACCTTCATCCCGAGATCCGTTCGGCCTGATCGGCCAACACCAAGGCTTCGATTAGTTCCTCCAGATCGCCATCCAACACGCCGTCGAGCTTGTACAGCGTCAGATTGATTCGGTGATCGGTCACCCGGCCTTGCGGAAAGTTGTAGGTCCGAATCTTGGCGCTCCGGTCACCGGTACCGACCTGTGCCTTGCGACTTTGGGCACGCTCAGCCTGTTGCTCGGCGATCCGACGGTCGAGCAGGCGGCTCCTCAAAACCTTGAGAGCCTTTGCCTTGTTCTTATGCTGGCTCTTCTCGTCCTGGCACTGGACCACCAAGCCCGACGGGGCATGCGTGATCCGGACCGCGGAGTCGGTGGTGTTGACGCTCTGCCCGCCGGGACCGGATGAGCGAAACACATCGATCTTCAGATCGCTTTCGTCGATCTTCACGTCAACCTCCTCGGCCTCTGGCAGCACGGCGATGGTCGCCGCCGATGTGTGAATCCGACCCTGCGACTCGGTCTGGGGGACTCGTTGAACCCGGTGAACACCGCTCTCGTGGCGAAGCACGCCAAAAGCCCCTTCCCCGTGGACGAGCGCCACCGCCTCGCGCACTCCACCGGAGTCGGAAGAGGAAACGTCGATCAACTCGATCTGCCAACCGCGTCGCTCGGCGTACCGCGTGTACATGCGTAACAGCTCGCTCGCGAACAGCGCCGCCTCCTCTCCACCGGTTCCGGCTCGTACCTCAACCATTGCGTCTTTGTCGTCCAGCGGGTCACGGGGTACCAGAAGTTGGCGCAACTCATCCGCCAAGTGCTCGACCTCGGATTCGAGCTCGGGAATCTCAGCCCGGGCCAACTCCTTCAGGTCCGGATCCTCGGACTCGCGCAAGACTTCCCGATCCTCGTTGAGCCTGCGGACCGTGCCCTCCCACACCTGAGCGGCTGCTAAGACCGGTTCCAGATGACGGTGCTCGCGTGCGAGATCACGCAGTTGATTGCGATCGCGGCTGACGTCAGGGTCAGCCAGCAACCGCTCCACCTCTGCGTGGCGCGCTCTCAGCTCCTTGATCCTCTGAATCAATTCCATGTTGGCTCTCTGCCATCAGCGTCCGAACGCAAAAGAGCAGGGTCGCCCCCTGCTCTCGCACCGAGCGGGTCGACCGCCGGTGCGGTCTCCCGCCACCGCTTGGCGCAGTTAGGCGTCGGCGGTCGCCTCGGCTTCCTCGGTCTCGGTTTCGGCCAGTTCGGCCTCGTCGACCGCGGCTTCGCTGTCGCTGTCCGCCAATCCATACTTGGCGCGGAACTTCTCGACCCGTCCCGCTGTGTCCACCAGTTTTTGCTTGCCGGTGAAGAAAGGATGACAGCTGGAGCAGATCTCGATATGGATCTCGGGCATCGTGGACCGCGTCTCGATGATGTTGCCGCAGGCGCAGATGATCCGAGATTCGACGTACTCGGGGTGAATTCCGCTCTTCATATTGGCTCCGGTTTTCTATGGTGAAATGACAAGCTTGAGCTATTAAAGCTACGACCCTAGTCGTCTAGCGACAACCGTGCGCCGATCACCCTAGCCCCTTCGTCCGACTTCGCACGCACAGACCCGCCCACAGGATGAACGCTCCGAACGGGGCCCAATTTCCCCAGCGCGTGTACGGCGTCTCTATTCCCGGGATCGGGAGATCAGCGACCACGACCGCGAAGGTGTACAGCGAGGTCGCGACACGAACCCGCCCCATCGGGTCTACCCACCCGGATATCCCGGTGTTGGCCGCTCGCAATACCGACACCCGACTCTCGACTGCTCGCAGCGACAGGTGGCTTGCGTGTTGATGCGGTGCAGCGGTAGGCCCAAACCACGCATCGTTGGTGATGTTGAGGAGCATCTCGGCGCCGTTCCGCACCAAGCGCCTTGACACGTTAGGAAACACGGACTCGTAGCAGATGGTGGCCGCAAAGCGATGCCCACCCACGGTCCACGTGGGCCACGTTCGACCCGGCTCGAACTGACCGGTCCAGGATGACAACCGCTCGAAGTATGCGGTCGCGGCCCCAGGAATAAATGGCACTCTCTCCGCTACAGGCACGAGTCGCCGTTTGGCGTAACGGCCGTTTGCGATCGCTCCGGGCCGCACGAGATAGGCAGCGTTGTACACGCGGTAATCGGCGACGTTCGCACCACTTCTACCGCTCAGCGTGTCGGCGTCGTTCGTGCCGGTAAAGATCGGCGCCCCGATCTCCGACGCCAGACCCGGGACAAACATCCGAGATCGCGGATCGTAGCGCAAATAGACCGGCACTGCGCTTTCGGGCCACACCACCAGCCGTGGGTTTTGCTCGTTCGCGCGTCGGGTGAGCCGAGCGAGCCGTTCAAGAGTCTCCTCGATAAACCCGGGGTCCCACTTCCGGTCCTGCGGCACGTTGGGCTGAATCGCCGCTGCGCGCAGGGTCGGCCAACCGCTGGCCTCGCTCTCGAGCTGTCCCAATCGGAAGGCCCCGTAAGCTGGCGCTGCGGCGGCCAGCCCAACCGCCACGACTGCCAACCGAACCAGGCGCGTTTCAGGCGTCGGTCGGACCAGCCGATAGAGCGCAGCCGACACGCTCATAAGCCAAAGGGACACTAGATAGGCGCCACCAAGCTCAGCCGGCTGAATGAGCAGCGGATAGCCGGCCACAGCGTCGGCCGCGATCGCCCAGGTGAAGCCGAGATCACCGAACGAGCGCAGCCACTCGACGGCCGTCCACGCAAGCGGAAATGCGAGCACGACCGACACTTCGCGGCGCCTCGCCGCGGCCACGGCGAGGGCCGTCAAGCCACCGTTCAGCGCCATAACTAGGACCGCCGCGATGTAAGCCGGGATCGCCATCGCGCTGAAGCCGCTCAAGCCAGCGATCCAGTACAGAATGGCGCCAAAGAACGCCAGACCAAACAGGAAGCCACCGGTAAAGGCTCGCCTCGGTCGGCGAGCATCTTCCGTTTCCAGGAACGCCAGCAGCGGCCACGGCGCGACGAGCGCCAGCGGCAACAGATCAAGCGGTGGGAAGGCGAGTGCCAATAACAGCCCCGACGCCGGCGGCCACCACCACCGAGCGGCTACTGGTGGGCGCTTGGCGGTCAGACTCACTGGGCACCGGCCGCGGGAGCCGGCTTCACCATGACCTCGCGCCCTTCCCCAGCGGATCGCTGGATGGCTGCCAACGCGCGAGCGAGTGTGATCTGCTCGTCGAGCGGCGGCGCCTCCTCACGCCCGGCAGCAACTTCGCCGAAGAAAGCGATTTCTCGCTCGTACGACTCCATGTAGATGTTTCCGATCGACGGCTGTCCTTGCGGAGTCACGTTGACGAGGCTGTCGTGCATGCGTTGAAACACGCGGATCGGGTTTAGCAACCCCGAACCGTCGGTGCCAAACAAGTTCAGAACATGGTGATCCGAATCCATCAAGAAATGCCACGATGCTTCGAGGGTTATCGTCAATCCCCCAGCGCATTTGAGCATCGCTACTGCCGAGTCCTCGACATCGACGTCCGGCCGTAGGCTTGAGAACTGCGCAACCACGCGTTCCGGCTCTGGGTAGCCACAGAACCAGAGCGTCAAGTCGAGCAGCTGAACACCCAAATCCATAAGCACCCCACCACCGGCCCGGTCCCGTTGATAGTGCCAGGCGCCCTTCTTGAATGCGTCGCGACGCTTGAGCCAACCCGCGCGAGCGTAAAACACGTCGCCAAGAGCGTTGTCCTCAATAAAGCTCTTGAGCAAGATCGAGTCACCACGGTAGCGGTTGTTCATCCCGACGAGCAGGATCTTGCCGCTGCTGCGCTGGGCCTCCACGATTGCTTGGACGTCAACGGGTGTCAGTGCCAGCGGTTTCTCGCACAACACGTGACGTCCGGCCTCGAGGCAACGGATCACCGCATCTCGGTGGAGGTCGCTGGGCAGGCAGATGTCGACCGCCTCCACTTCGTCGATCGCCAAGAGTTCGTCAATCGACGAAACGGCGTGGCTTATGCCGGTCCGATCTTTGAGTGCCCTCAGCTTGGTCTTCTCGTTATCACAAAGAGCGATCAACTCAACGTTGCGTAGGTGACGATAGGCGGGGAGATGCGCCACCTGCGCGACAGCTCCGGTGCCGAGTAATCCGATGCGAATGGGTTTAGATGGTGCCGATGAGGTCATTCGCTGACCGCGCGGATTAGAGCTCGTCCTCGATCTTGCGAACGAGAGCGTCGACCAGCTCTTCTTCGGCTATTGTGTGCTCCTTTTCGCCTTTGAGGTACAACAACCCCTTCTGAACACCACCGGCGATACCGATGTCAGCCTCGCGCGATTCTCCCGGCCCGTTCACCGCGCAGCCCATGACCGCGATGGTGATGTTTTTGTCCAGATGGGCGGTACGTGCCTCGACCTCGGCTGCCAGTTTGTGAACGTCGACATCGGCTCGACCACACGAAGGGCAGGCGATCACGTTGACCCCGCTCGGTCGCAGCTCGAGCACCTGGAGCAGTTTCTTCGCCACCCGCGTTTCAATGAGCGGATCGTCAGCGAGCGAGATTCGAATCGTGTCTCCGATCCCCTCCCCTAGCAGCGTGCCGATGCCAGCACACGATTTGATCGTTCCGGCCTCGACCGGACCGGCCTCGGTGACCCCTAGGTGGAGCGGGTAATCGCGTAAGTCGGCAAAGCGCCGGTACGCTTCCATCATTCTCGGGACGTGCGACGATTTGAGCGAGACGACCACGTCGCGGAAATCCATCCGCTCGAGGATCTCGCAGTGACGGATCGCCGACTCGACCATTCCCTCGGCGGTTGGCTCCCCGAACTTCTCGAGAATATCGCGCTCGAGCGATCCGCCGTTGACCCCGATCCGAATCGGGACCTGCTTCTCGAGCGCTTTCTCGACCACCGCACGGACTCGCTTCTCGCCCCCGATGTTGCCGGGATTGATGCGTAGCTTGTCCACTCCAGCGTCGAGAGCTAACAGCGCGACCCGGTAGTTGAAGTGAATGTCGGCCACCAACGGGATCGAGATGCCCTCTTTGATCTCGGGCAGCGCCTCGGCACTCGCCTCGTCAGGGACCGTCACCCGCACAATATCACAACCGGCTACCTCGAGGTTCCGGATCTGGTTCAACGTCGGGTCGATGTCGGTCGTCTTGGTGGTAGTCATCGATTGCACGGTGACCGGGGCACCGCCCCCGATGGGGACGTCACCGACCATGACTTGGCTTGTCATTCGTCTAGGTAGCATTTGTCGTGTCTGGATAAATCGGCGAAATGTCTGTAAACATTAAATTTAACCCCAATATTGGTTTTCAAGCCACCACGAACCAAACCCTCTAGAACAAGTCGATCACGAACGCTCCGCCCGGCCAACCATCGTTCGAGTTCACCAAGCGTCTACCGATCGCACCATCCACCACCGCTTCCGGCGCCAAATACACGATCCCGTAATAACGACCTGGAGAACTCGATCGATCGAGTGGCAAAACCAGCTCAAACGACCGACTCGTCGGTCGCCACTCGATCGCCCACGGTGGCACGATCGCTGCCCTGCCCTCGCCGTCGGTATACGGTCCACTCGGTGGAGTTTGTCCGGCCGCGACCCACGCTCGAACACGAGGCTCCTTTCGCAAGATGACTGTCAACGGCCGCCAACCGGTCGAGCGAACGCGACCGCGGACGGTAGTGGCTGAGCGACGCCATCCCTGAGCCGGAGCGTCCAGATCTGTGTGCTGGGCAGCAAAGTCTTGAACCACGAAGACGGCGTCGCGCCTCCGATCGACCGCGATCCCGATTCCGACACCGGTCCGACGCGGATCGACGATCGCCTCGCGGTGACCGGTAGATGCCATCAGCCACTCCTCAGCGTCCCGGACCTCAAAGCCAGACCATGGGTCCGAGCTGGGGAGTCGATCCGAGCCACGCTCCACCCGGCGAAAGATGTTCTCGCGAACGTGAGCCGTCCCACCCGCCTCGGCCACTCGCTCGTAAGGCGCATCGCCACCGCGCCCATAGTGGCTAAAGAAGTCCTCGGCTGCCATCGCCTCGGCATGGGCTTGGGCTACCACGGTCGTCAGCGAGTCCAATGTGACCGGCGGCGCACCGTTGGCGCTTCGATCCTCGTTTATTAACGCGAGCAACTCGAGTCGCCCGCGCGCGTAGCGATCCCTGATCGGGACTGTGTCGACAGTCGGTTCTGGCGACGCCACAGGCAGTGGTTTCGGCACCCCACACGCCAAGCCCGCGAGGACGAGGGTGGAGGCCACGCGTCCCGCCGTCATGGATCCTACCAATTAGGGTCGCTCAAGATGGCGCAAATCGAGGCGCCGACGAGGAGTTCGCGAGGCGTGGTGAACCCACGCCGCAGCGAGCGAGGAGAAGGCAACGACGAGTTGCGCCATCTTCAGCGGCCCACCTAATAGAGGCGGGTGATGGTGGTGCCCTGGTAATACCACCCCAACACCTCCCCATACCCCTGCCCAGCGCGA
Source organism: Gemmatimonadota bacterium (assembly GCA_039588915.1). GTDB lineage: Bacteria > Gemmatimonadota > Gemmatimonadetes > JACCXV01 > JAHWKZ01 > CAMYLR01. The sequence continues at coordinate 69,810 of JBDGYV010000001.1, read as the reverse complement.
GCCCTCGCCATCGCACCGACCTGGCACATCCCGACCCCGTGTCCCCAGCCTCCGCCAACCAGCGTCAGCTCAGCCACCCGACCCCCCGAGTAGGTCGGCCGCACCAGGAACATCGTGCTCCGCAGCAAACGCCCCTCGGCGTCGGCGAACAATGTCCGGATGTCGTTCTCGCTGATCAGGTAGCGACCGGTAGTCGTCGTGACGGCAACCGAAACCGCGCGCCCCTCCGGGGTCGTGTTGAGGATCTCAACGTCGCGGACCGCCCCCGTCCCGGCCGGTGGTAGTGGCACCAGCTGAGGCAGGTTACGAGCGATCGTTTTTTCGAGCTGGTCGGCATCAAACGTCGCGGTCCAACGGAAGTACTTGGAACCCTGACACCAGAAACCTTCGCCGTCCGGCTGCCGGTCACTGACCGACACCAAGTACGGCGCCGGTGGATCGTCGAAAACGAGCTCGACTCGTGCGGTGTGTCCACCACAGGTCGAGTGGTAGTAGGCATCGATCAGCGCCCCATTGTACAGCAGCGCCTCACCGCGAGTAGCCTCGACGGCGCGGACAGCTAGCGAGTCAGCCGCATCGGGCAGCCCCTTGTACGCTTGGTCGAGCACGGTTCCGTAGACGTCGAAGCCCAGGTCAGCCCGACTTCCCATTCGCTTCAGCGCATACGTGCGCGCCGCCACCGCCTGGGCGCGAAGAGCCTCAAACGCATCGTGCCCCGGCTGACCAAGCTCTTTCGCCACCACGCCTTCGAGGTACTCCTCGATCGGCACGACGTTGATGCCCGTGAGCGAGCCGTCCGGTCGCAGCTGAACCTGCACCGAACCCGGGAACCGCTGTCCCTCCAGTGAGACCGGATCGAGGCCTCGGGGGTCGACGGAGAGTGGACCGGCGTGGGGTTCCGATAAGTGGCCGTCCGGCCGCATGACTCTGAGAGCACTCTCAAACGGCAATCGAATGACACGCCACGATTCATCACCGTCGATGGCAGCGATCGGAGCGGGGTTGCCCTCTTCGTGGATCCACCATCGACCAGTTCCACCGACTTCGAGCACCGAGTCACCCCACGCGATGCCGACGTGGAGAGTCGGTTCACCCGCGAACCACGGTTGCCGGGTTTCCACCACGCCCGGAGCGGTGCGCGCTCTTCCGCAATCGATGCCAACAACGCATGACAGAACAGAAATCAATAAAAAAAAGCGCCCGGCTGGGGCGCGGCCCGAGCGAACGGTCACTCGGTTACTCCAGCGGTCGGCTTACACGGATTCCGAACTTCCCCTGAGCGACATCGTCGACATCGACCCCCATGTTGAAACCACTCTTCTCAAACCGCGTGGACGATTGAATCCGCGTGTACGTGAGAAGCGCACTCTGGGCCCAACTGTCGAAGAGGCTGTCGTTCCACCGTTGCGCCATCCACAACCGGACATCGTGCATTAGACTACCACTGACGCCCGACCCCGTCGCCACGGGAAAACCAAAGGCGACGGCGAGATCGCGCTCAAATGCGGTGTGGCGGGCCAGAATCTGGAGTTCGGGAGTCGGCTCCACGAGCAGTCCGCGCGCGGTGACTGCACGCGCGTGGACAGTCGGACCCAGCCAGTCCAACGAAGTGAGCCCCGGCTGGGCCTCCTGCGCAGACGCCTCGGATCCGATCGCCAGCATCAGCGTGGCGACCACGAACAGGAGGAAGTTACGGGCAGCATACATGGAAGTCACAATAACCTACTCCCCTGTACGCTCTCAAGTTCCGTGCCGACGTTGGCTCAGAAGGGAAGGTCGTCGTCCTGATCGTCGGTGTCGGGCCAGTCCACGTTACGGTCATCCCCGCTCCCCGGGCCTGGGGCCGCTGAGACGCGCGAGCCAAAATCACCCCGCCCAGCGCCCGCCGCATCGAGCATGATCATCTGATCCGCAACAATCTCTGTCATGTACCGCTTCTGCCCGGTTTTCGCGTCATCCCAGGATCGCGTCTGGATGCGCCCTTCGATGTAGACCTTGCTTCCCTTCGACAGGTACTGCTGGCAGATCTCGGCAAGCCTCCGCCACGCCACGATGTTGTGCCACTCGGTGTTCTCTTCCGTTTGGCCATCGCCAGTTTTCCGACTCCAGTTGGTGGCCAATCTGAACGTCGCCACCTCGACACCGCTTGCCGTGTGTCGGAGCTCCGGGTCGGCACCGAGGTTCCCGATCAACATGGCCTTGTTCAAGCTACGCGCCACACGAGCCTCCTCTTATGCACGTTTGGTTAAGAATCGTTCGTACCATATCTGCCGCCACAGAGCCACAGCCACAAAACAGACCACCAGGAACGATCCACCCTTCGACAGGAAGGGTAACGGCAGTCCCGTGATCGGCAACAACCCGACCGTCATCGCGGTGTTGATCGCCACGTGACTAGCGATCAGCACGACCAAGCCAAAGGCTACAGTACTACCAAACGCCTCTGGGTGCCGTTCCGCGATTCGAACCCCTTCGATGAGCAGTAGGGCGAATAGCGTGAACGCTACCAGCACGCCGATGAAACCCAGCTCCTCTCCTAGAACCGAGAAGATAAAGTCGGTCTGACGCTCGGGGAGAAATGCCAAACGCTTTTGGGTTCCCTCCATGAACCCCTTTCCGAACCAGCCGCCGGAACCGATCGCGACCTTGGACTGGATCACATTCCATCCGGCGCCCCGGGGATCGATCTCCGGCTCCAGGAAGACCAATAGTCGCTGCTGTTGATACCCAGCAAGCGAGTTCCACAACGGCAGCGCGACGATCCCCATCAGGAGGTTGGTGCCACCGACGTAGAGCCATGCGCCCCGACCAGGATTGAGCAAGAACAGTGTCAGACCGACACCGACGATATAGAACGACCAGAGAGGAAGTGAGAACGTGAGTAGGATGCTGACGATTGGAGACAGCAGCAGAAAAATCAGCACCGGCGACGCTCCAGCCCAAAAACAAAGCCCCGCCAACAGCAATACGAATACAGTCGCAGTGCCAATATCGGGCTGGAGCAACGTCAGTATCCCAGGGATCGCCATCAGAGACGCCGGTATCGCCAGTTCCGACAGCTTACGCGGCGGGTGTTCGAGAGACGCGACCCATCGCGCGACCACGAGAATCGCGCCCAACTTGGCGAACTCCGAGGGTTGGAAACCGATGCCACCGAACCGAATCCAAGACCGAGCTCCACCGACCGCCGGGAACGCCAGCACGACGATCAACGCGAGCACGCCCACCCCGTAGATGAGCCAGCTGGATTCTTCCACAAACCGCAACGGAAGCACACCGACTGCCGCGTATGCGATCAGCGCGACGAATAGCCATATGACCTGGTACTGCCAGAACTCTGAGTTCGCCGTCGACGCAGTCTGGCCGGCCGAGTAAAGCATCGCCAAGCCACTGACCGACAACGCGATGGCCAGGCCGAGCAGGTACCAGTTGTGGGGGCTCGTGAGTCGAATGCTGGCGAGCTGAGCCACCGCCGTTACTCGCCGCTCAAGACCGATTCGCTGAGCGCGATCGGCGGGGGCGGGCCGGCTTCGTCCGGAACCAAGCCATTGCGACCGTCGAGATAAGTTTGCACGAGGTCGATCGCGATCGGGCTCTGGGCCGAACCGCTGCGCCCCTCTTCGACAATCACCGCGACCACGATCTGAGGTCGGTCCATCGGAGCAGCAGCCACGAACCAACCGTGAGCGGTACCACCGTTGTGTTCAACGGTGCCCGACTTGCCACCGATCGTGTATCGGAGCGGAACCGTATGTGCGCGATGGAAAGCTGTCCCTCGCCAGTCGTTCACCACCCCGGTCAGCGACGCTCGTAGGATCTCGAACTGATCGCTAGACAGCGGCAGTGTCCCGACCAACCACGGCGGCCGGTTCGTGGCGCGGATCCGAGGCGTCCAGAGCTTACCCCCGTTGACCAGTGCGGAAACGACCTGCGCCTGTTTGAGTGGCGTCCAGGCGATCTCACCCTGACCAATCGCGAGGTTCAGGATCACGCCGGAACCCCACCCTCCAGGACCGTAGCGCTCGTCATACCAATCCGCGGAGGTTGGATACAGGTTCTCCGCCTCGCTCGGGAGATCGACGCCGGTCAGCCCGGAAAAGCCCCACCCCGACCCGATCCGCGTGATCTCTTCCAGACCAAGAGCCAGGCCTAACTGATAGAAGTACGTGTCACACGAGGTGATAATTGCGTCCTGTAGCGTGGCCCAACCGTGAACGGCATGACAACCGAACCAGCGGCGGCCGAACTGATAACCACCTCGACACGGAACATCCTCGTATTCGTCCACCTTCACGACACCGAGCGACATCGCCATCGCCGCTGTCGCCAACTTGAAGACCGATCCAGGGGCGTAACGTGCCTGAATCGCCCGATTGAGAAGCGGTTTCGACGCGTCGTTCGCGAGTTGATTCCAAGCCTCGGAGGTCAACCGGCCACTAAAAACATTGGGTTCAAACGTTGGGTGCGAGTACAGCAGCAGCACATCGCCAGTGTTGGGATCTAGCGCCACCACCGAGCCCCGTTTGTCCTTCGGGAACAGCTCCGCGGCTCGGCGTTGGAGATCGAGGTCGACCGTAAGCGTCAGGTCCTGGCCACGTTGGGGAGGGTCGAATGGCTTTTCTACCCATGGCCCTATCCAGCGACCACGAACATCCACCTCGCGGTACTCCGCGCCCTTCCGGCCTTGGAGCTCGGTCTCATACATCTGCTCGATGCCGGCTTTTCCTACGATGTCACCGGGCGCGTATCCCTGCTCTTTGAGCTCGGATAACTCGGCTTCGGCGATTTGCGCGACATAGCCGGTGAGGTGAGCTGTCGCACGACCGTACGGATAGACGCGCCGTGGCTTCGGTTGAAGCAACAACCCGCGGACTTGACTGCGCTTCTCTTCAAGTTTCGAAAGTGTGCGATAGTCGAGATCGTCATCAAGCAGAATCGGTTGGCCAGGTGCGAGTTGGTACTGACGTGTCACGGCTTCGATCTCGCGCTCGTCGAGCTCGAGAATCGGTCCGATCTTATCTATTGATGTTGTCAACTCTTCGATCGACGCCGGAAGGAGCGAAACGGAATATGCCGGCACGTTTTCGGCGATAACCTCGCCGTCGCGATCGTAGATAAAACCGCGAGGCGCCGGTAGTGGGACCGTCCGCACTTGATTGCTGGTCGCGCGCTCAACATGCGAGGCGTGCTCTACGACCTGCAACCGGAAGAAAGTCGCTAGGAGGATCCCGAAAACCGCAAGCAGACCAACCCGTGCCAGGAGGCCGCGCTGGTTACGGTTCTCCGGATCGAACGGAGCGCCCGACTGCGGAGTGAGACTGGTTTTCAATACCCCCCGAACATCTGGAAAAGCTTTAACCGTCTGAACTTAGGCCTACATTAAACGGGAAGCAAACTTCGCGCCGCCGGTTGACGCTTGGGCGTCTAGCGGCCCAGGAGGAGGCGCCTGCAGAGCACTCCTACGAGGGCAGTATAGACGGCGCTGAGCGGGCTCTCCCAGAAGAACCGCGTCTCAAACGCCTCCCATGTGCCCGAAGCAGCTGCCCCGAGGATGAGCACGTCGAGCACGAGCTTGGCCCCCGCTATCAGGGCAAGATCAACTCCGCGGGTCGTGAGGTAGAGGGTCTCACGCGACTTGCCGAGGCCGTACCCGAGGACGGTCATCCCCAGCGCGTGTAACCCGAAGTGCGACAACACGAGCGCGTCGCGGAAGAGGCCCAGCCCGAAGCCCAGTAGTGCCCCGGCTTGGGCGTGCCACGCCAGAGCGCCATAGGTGAGCGCGATGAGCACAAAATCTGGCCGCGCACCGCCGATCGACAAGGGGTCCTCGAGCACGATCGCCGCCAACAGGCAAAAAGCGAGAAACGTTGCATATCGTTGGCGCGAAAGCGGTTGAGCACCTGCGGGCCCGATCGAATCGATCACAACGAGTCGCTGTTGGCCTCAGCCGGCGCGATCGGGTCACTCCCGACAGTCGATGCTCTGCCACCCAACCGATCGCCCACCATCGGCGGGTGAGCGTAACCCGGCCAGAACAGTCGCAGACTATCACCCGCCGAGGCGTCTCGTGAGGAACCCCGCATGAGCACAAACACCGCCGTCAACGAACCCAGATCAACCCCGGGTTCAACCAGATCGATCTGCTGCAACCCCAGTCGCTGGTCCTCCTGGCTCGCGGTGACTTGTCCGATCGGGATCCCGCGCGGAAAGGCACCTCCGTAGCCCGATGTTACGATCCGATCACCCGGTTCGGAGCGCGCTCTCAACGGCAACAACAACTGCAATCGACCCGCCGCGTTCGGGCGCACGATCCCGTACTCGAGATGATCACCACCGAGCAACAGGGCGCTAGCGCTAAAATCCGGGTGTGTGTACAACATGACTTCGCTTGTACCTTGCCCAACTGAAACAACTTTACCCACCAGGCCACGATCGGTTACCACAGGCAGGTTCTCCGTGACATTATCGGCACGACCGGCGTCAACGATCATCACGCTTGGTGTCGCCACGAAATCACGATTGATCACCCTGGCGGCAGTGAGGTTTACCGGCAAGTGGTCTGCGAAGCCGAGCAAGCTCCTTAACTCTCGGTTCTGCAACCGAACCGCATCGGTGTCAGAGAGCTCGACTCGTGCTCCTTGAAGCTGACGCCTGAGTTGCGTGTTCTCGGTTCTCAGTCGCAGGTATCCGCCAAACACCTCACGAACCCGAGACACGGGCAGCATTACGACGTGATTGACCGAACGGGCGAGCGCGGCTTGGCGCGAATCGGGGAGTGCCAATAGGACTAGTGACGCCGCCACACAAGTGACGACGATGGCTTCAGCCTGGCGAGCAGGGGGTAGTAACGGCATCAGCCAACGCCGAGCCGTGGATTCAGTTGCGGCCGCTCAGGACGAGCACGCCGCGATACTTGTCCGGGTCGTCTAATATCCGACCGGTACCACGGACCACGCAGGTCAGCGGTTCCTCATCGACGTTGATGGGAAGGTTGGTGTTCTCGCGCAGTAGCGAGTCGAGTCCTCGGAGGAGCGCGCCACCGCCGGTCATCACGATACCGCGATCGACGATATCGCTCGCCAGCTCAGCCGGGGTTCGCTCAAGCGCCTGCCGGACGGCATCAACGACCGCCATGATCGGCTCTTGGATCGCGTCACGTATCTCGGCCGAGCTCACTCGAACTGTCTTCGGGATCCCGGTCACGACGTCGCGCCCCTTGACGTCCATGACATCGTCTCCGTTGACCGATTGATACGCCGAGCCGATCGTCATCTTCACCTGCTCCGCCGTAGGCTCTCCGATCACGATGTTGTAGTCCTTCTTTACGAAGTGCTGAATCGCTTCATCGATCTCATCGCCGCCAACCCGGATCGATATATCGCTCACAATGCCAGACAGCGCGATAACGGCGATTTCGGTGGTCCCACCGCCGATGTCGATCACCATGTTACCGGTTGGTGTCTCGACCGGAAGCCCAACGCCAATGGCGGCCGCCATCGGCTCGGGGACCAGGTACACCTCCTTTGCGCCGGCTGACTCGGCGCTGTCTCGGACAGCCCGCTTCTCGACTTCGGTGATACCGCTGGGAACTGAGATGAGAACTTTCGGGCGTATCGGCATGAGGCGATTTCGCAACACGCGCTTCAGAAAATCACGAAGCATCTTCTCAGTCACTTCAAAATCAGCGATTACGCCGTCTTTGAGGGGTCGTACGGCGTTGATTCCAGCCGGTGTTCGGCCCAGCATTTTCTTCGCTTCGAGTCCGACCGCCAGAATCTCGCGCGTGTCCGTATCCAAGGCGACGACCGACGGCTCGTTGAGGACGATGCCTCGCCCCTTTACGTAAATGAGCGTGTTGGCGGTGCCGAGATCAACTGACACCTCGCTAGCCAGAAACGGCCCGACGTTCGATCTGAGGAAACTCAGCACGGCGCGCTCACTGACCGGTCGACCCGAAGCCACCGACTCCCCGAGTTGTCTCGGGAAGTGCATCGACCTCAACCAGGTCGAGGCGCGAAACGGGTCCGACGACCAGCTGTGCGATGCGGTCACCCCGATCGATCTCGACGACTTCTTGACCCAAGTTCACGAGCAAGACCTTCACTTCGCCCCGGTAGTCTGCATCGACGGTTCCGGGAGCATTCAGAACGGTGACGCCATGCTCAGCTGCCATCCCGGATCGCGGTCGAATCTGGCCCTCGCAATTGGACGGCAAAGCGATCGCGAAACCGGTGCCGATCAGCCGACGCTCTCCGGGAGCGATCCGATGCGCCTCGGCCGCGCACAGATCGAGCCCCGCCGCGGCTTTGGTTGCGTACTCCGGTAGCGGCAGACCATGATCACCCAGCCGGCGAACGGGTAGCTGCTTCGAGGCGTCCAAGATTACACTTGGGCTGGAGCTCACTGAAGCACCTCTTCGGGTTCCCGGTACGGGAGGTCAAACGCTTCCGCGACGCCCGGATATGTGACCTCACCCGCAACTACGTTGAGCCCCAGGCGAAGAGGATCGCTGTCACGACACGCCGCCTGCCAGCCTTGATGAGCCAATCGCCGCGCATAAGGAAGGGTGGCATTCGTCAGGGCGATCGTCGATGTCCTCGGTACCGCTCCCGGCATGTTCGCTACACAGTAATGAACTACACCGTCGACAACAAAGACCGGGTCCTCGTGTGTTGTCGGCCGGCAGGTCTCGATGCAACCACCCTGGTCCACCGCGACGTCCACAATCACCGCACCTGGCTTCATATGACGCAGGTCCTCACGCATCACCAAGTTGGGAGCCTTGGCACCCGGCAGCAAGACGGCACCGACCAACAGATCGGCGCGGCAAAGCATCTCGCGAATAGTGTGCACGTCTGAAAAAAGGCAGTCAACGTTGGCCGGCATCACATCCTCGAGGTACCGCAGCCGATCGAGAGAAATATCGAGGATCGTCACCCGCGCGCCGAGCCCGGCCGCCATCTTGGCGGCGTTGGTGCCGACCACCCCTCCGCCAAAGATGACGACTTCGGCTGGTGGAGTACCCGGAACGCCACCCAACAGAATCCCACGTCCCCCCATCAGCTTCTCCAGGTACTTGGCACCTTCCTGGATCGCCATCCGCCCCGCGACCTCGCTCATCGGAACCAGCAGTGGGAGCGAGCCGTCGGCTTCCTCTACGGTCTCGTACGCCAGCGCTACCGAACCGGTCTCGATCAACCCCTCGGTGAGTTCCCGCGAGGCAGCGAAATGGAAAAAGGTAAACACGACTTGACCTTCCCTAATCAAGTCGATCTCGGCTGCCAACGGTTCCTTGACCTTGAGGATCATCTCGCACTCGGCGAACAGCTCCTGCGGCCCATCCACCAACCGCGCACCGGCCACCTCGTAGGCTTCATCGTCGAAGCCCGAGCCCTCTCCCGCGCCGCGCTCGAGCCACACTTCGTGACCGTCTCGACTGAGCACTTCGGCGCCCACCGGACGCAGCGCGATTCGGTTCTCGTTAGCCTTGATCTCTCGCGGCACGCCGATCCGCATGCGTCGCTTCTCAGGCCCGACGGCGCCCGCCGCGGCTTCCGCGTCCAGACCGCTCCTGATCGTCCTCTCGCTGGCCTCCGTTCTGCTGACCGCCATCGCCTCCCTCTGGCTTTTCGAGCAGCGCCTTGCGGGAGAGCTTCACCCGACCCTGATTGTCGATCCCGATCAACTTGACGCGCATCATGTCGCCCTCCGACGTAACGTCCTCCACGCGCTCTACGCGACGATGCTCCAGCTCCGAGATGTGAACCAGTCCGTCACGACCCGGTAGAATCTCGACAAACGCGCCAAACGTCGTGATGCTCTTAACCGGTCCTTCGTAGATCCTCCCAATCTCGGGTTCCTCGATGATCTGCTCAATTCGGCTGAGGGCCTCTTCTCCCCCCGCCCCGTCGATCGAAGCGATCGTGACGACGCCGTCGTCGTCGATGTCGATCTTGGCACCCGTTTCCTCCTGAAGTCCACGGATCACCTTGCCGCCGCTGCCGATGATATCCCGGATCTTCTTCTTCGGCACCACGATCGTAATAATCCGTGGGGCGTGTTTGCTGATCGACTCCCTGGGCCCAGCAATCGCCTGTTCCATCAGTTCAAGAATGTGCAATCTCCCGTCGCGGGCTTGCGCCAAGGCGCGCTCGAGGACTTCGAATGAGACACCCTTGATCTTGATGTCCATCTGGAAGCCGGTGATCCCGTCGCGAGTTCCGGCGACCTTGAAATCCATGTCGCCCAGGTGGTCCTCAATCCCGAGGATGTCCGACAAGACAACCACTTCAGCGTCTTCCTTGATCAGCCCCATGGCGATGCCAGCGCACGCCTTGCTGATTGGTACGCCGGCGTCCATGAGAGACAGCGAACCCGAGCACACCGACGCCATCGATGACGAGCCGTTGGACTCGAGGATGTCAGACACAATTCGAATCGTGTAGGGGAACTTCTCGTGGTCCGGAAGCAGAGTGCGCAACGATCGCTCGGCCAGCGCTCCATGGCCGATTTCGCGCCGGCCAGTGCCGCCGAAACGTCCCACTTCACCGACCGAGAACGGTGGGAAGTTGTAGTGCAACAGGAACGTCTTGTCCCACTTCGGATCGAGATCGTCGATCATCTGTTGATCCTGCCGCGTTCCCAGCGTGACCACGCCCATCGACTGCGTATTCCCGCGAGTGAAGAGGGCTGAGCCGTGGGTTCGAGGCAACACCCCCACTTCGATTTCAATCGGGCGAATGTCGGTCGGGCCGCGACCATCTGAGCGTTGACCCGCCTTCAGGATCTCCCCGCGCATGGCGTTCGACTCGACCTCGTCAACCGCACGCCGGATTTGACTCTCGACGGCCGCGTAATCGTCGCCGAGCTCGTCGGCCATCGTCGCGGCGATCGAATCGCGGACCGCTTCGAGGGCCTCGTTTCGCTCCTCCTTGTCCGCGATCTTCATCGCGTTTTCGACACCCGGACGCGCCTGCTGGCTGACCTTGCTTGCGAGTTCGGTATCCGTGTCAGGGGGCGACCACGACATCTCCGGCCGGCCGACCTCACGCTTTAGCTCTTCGATCGTCTCGCAGATCTTGATGATCGCCTCGTGCCCGGAACGAACCGCGCCCAGCAGATCGGCTTCGGATGCCTCTAGCGCCGATCCCTCGACCATCGATACCGAATCGGCAGTGCCAGCCACCACAACGTCGATAGTGCTGTCTTCCAGTTGTTCAAAGGTGGGGTTGATTACGTACTCCCCATCGACCAACCCGACTCGGACGCCGGCCACGGGTCCCTCGAACGGAATACCGCTGATCGATAGCGCCGCTCCGGCGCCCACGATCCCCAAGACGTCAGGGTCGTTCTCGCTGTCGTACGAGAGCACCTGGCACACCAACTGCGTTTCGTGCATGTAACCCTTCGGGAACAACGGTCGGCAGGGTCGATCGATCTGCCTGGCAGATAGTGTTTCCTTCTCGCCTGGGCGACCCTCGCGCTTGAAAAAACCACCAGGGATCTTCCCCGCGGCGTACATCTTCTCTCGATACTCCACAAACAGCGGGAACCAACCCCGACCGAAGTCGGCCTTGGGGCTGGCCGTGGCCGTGCACAGCACCATCGTCTCGCCATAGCCGACCATGACCGCTCCACCTGCTAGCCGAGCGACCTTGCCGGTCTCGATCGTCATCGGCACGCCGCCGATATCGAGCGTCTTCTTGGTTGTTGCCATTCTCTTTTTCTCCTGACGGTTACAAGCCGGGTTTCAGCGTCAGCCGCTGCCCGGCGTCCTGTGGACGCCCGTCAGGCGGAAGGCGGAAGAAGGTGCGGCACGTTTCGCCGTAAGATATGCGGGGTACGAGTCGATCATCGTACCGCGTACATCTCACGCCGAACGCCGCTCTTCCCGCGCCCCGTCGCGGGCGCAAACGAATCGGTCGACCCGATCAAACGAGCCGATCGACGCACTACTTCCGGAGGTTCAACTCCTCCAGAATCTGTCGGTACTGCTCAACATCGGTGCGCTTCAAATAGTCGAGCAGTCGTCGCCGTCTGCCCACCATCTTGAGCAAACCGCGACGGCTGTGATGATCGTGAGGGTGCTGGCGGAAATGATCGGTAAGTTCGTTGATTCGCCGGGTGAGGACGGCGATCTGCACTCTACTCGAACCGGTATCCGTCTCGTGCTCCCGGAAACCCTCGATGACCTCGCTCTTCTGCGAAGAACTCAAGCTCATAGACGCGTTGTCCCTCGATCAATGTCTAGAATGTGGGTGCTGAAAACATCAAGCTATAGTAGTGGAGGATACTACAGCAGAACGCATTACGCCACCTCCAGGGGATCAGCCAGAGCCGTCCGCGCCGCCACCCGGTCACGACCTAGCTGCGCTGACAGTTCCTCGGGACCGTCAAAGCGCTTGATCGGCCGCAGCCGGCGGACAAACTCGATGCCCACAAGAGCCCCATAGAGGGGTTCGCCCGACCAATCCAGGACGTGCGCTTCGAGTCCGCCAGGCCCCTCTTCAAACGTCGGTCGCGGGCCGAGGTTAGCCATTGCCCCATGATGCTCTCCATCGATCTCGGCTAGTACCGCGTACACGCCCTCCGGGGGCAAGCACTTATTGAGACTCAGTTCGAGATTGGCCGTCGCAAACCCCAGCGACCGGCCACGACCCGCGCCACGCACCACCCGCCCGTAGGCCGAGTAGGGTCGTCCGAGACCGGCTGCCGCGATCGCAAGATCACCACCCGCAATCGCATCTCGGATCTTGGTGCTAGAGACCGTTTGCTCGCCGGCTGTGACCGGCCCTACAACATCAACCGAGAACTCTTCCTCTATACCCAGACGACGCAACGTCTCGACATCGCCCGCACGATCCTTACCGAAGCCGTGATCGTAGCCGATTACCAGCTCACCCAGCCTGAGCTGTCGCACGAGAACGTCACGTACAAACGCCTCGGGGGCCAGTTGGCGCAATCGTTCGTCAAACGGCACCACGACCACGTAGTCGAGTTCGAACTGTGCCCACAAAAGCCGGCGCTCGATCGGTGTCGTCAGCAAGCACGGCGCTCGCTCCGGCGCCACAATCCGGAGCGGGTGAGGTTCAAAGGTCACTAGGACGCTCTCGCGATCAGCGGCGCGGGCACGACGCACGATCTCTCTCAGGACGGCCTGATGACCACGATGGACGCCGTCAAAGGTCCCAACTGTTATGGTGGTGCGCCGTGAACCCGGCAAACCCGCAGCCAACTTCAGCGACCCTCCCCCTCGGGGTACAGAATCCGGCGCGGCAAGAGCTGCCATCCATGCGGCTCGTGGTGAAACTCTCCTAATCCGACAAACCCGCTCGGTCCATGAAGTTGGACCCAACCCTCTTCCTGTCCGCACGAATCGAGATTCTCGATCTTCTGACCGTGTGCAACCGCCATCCGCTGAGCGTCACTTAGCTGGATGACCGGGAGTTCCACGACGGCCGTTGCCGTGGGTTGGATCGCGTCACGCACGAGGTCGGGCTCGGCCAAGGCGTCCCAGCCGATGGCGGTCTCAACAGCGAACGGTCCCGATCGGGTTCGCCTGAGCGCCGCGCAGTACCCGCCAGTTCCGAGGGTCTCACCGATATCACGTGCCAGCGCGCGCATGTAGGTACCGCCGCCGCACGCCACGATGAGCGCCAACTCCGGGAAGGCGTACCGCTCGATCGTCACGCTATCAATCGTCACTTCGACGTCGGGTAGCGTAACCGTCTCACCGGCTCGCGCACGCTCGTAGGCCCGCTTCCCGCTGATGTGCTTGGCGGAATAACTCGGTGGCGTCTGCGCCACGCGTCCCGTCCACGCGCGGCACACCTCGTCGATCTCCTCCGCCGTGGGCTCAATCACCCTCTCGGTTGCCGATAGCTCGCCTTCGGGGTCATCGGTTGTGCTGCGCCAGCCGAGTCGAACGGTGACCTCATATGTCTTATTGTGCCCGCTGCAGAACGGCGCCAATCGAGTAGCTGGGCCGACACCACAGACCAGCAAGCCGGTCGCAAACGGATCCAGCGTGCCGAAGTGGCCCACGCGACGTGTTCCTATCGCCCGCCGAACGACCTGAACCGCGTCGTGACTGGTTGGACCGACCGGCTTGTCGAGCAATAGAATGCCTGCGGGTTCGGTCGCACTGCCAGCACCAGCCTCCGAGTCGCCCGGATCAAAACCTCCGAGGATGGTCTCGATTCTGGCCGCCTTCTCCAGTGTTCGATCAAGCTCGAAATGCAGCTCCGGTAGGTACTTCAGCGTCACCACGTCACCCACCCGCGAGCGAACGAATCCAGCCGCCCCGCGCAAGACTTTTAACGTGGCTTGCTTTTCCTCTTCATCACCTAGCACGCTGACATATACCCGCGCAGTTCTCAAGTCAGGCGCGCTCCTTACAGCCATCACAGTGGCGAACCCGATCCGCGGATCCTTGAGCTTCACGCTCAAGACCCCGGCGATCTCCTGCTTGAGGAGTTCATCAACTCGGCGTTTACGTCGGTATCCGTGGGCCATGTGCCCCGCTTCGCACCACGATCGCGTCAGTAGATCTCGGTGCAGGTATCAATGACGCGAAGCTCTGATTCCCCGTCGAGAAAATCGAGGATCGCGTCTAGAGTCTTCTCGACGTTTCGTCGCTGACCGCTCACCACCGCAACCGCGAGCTCGGTTCGCTGCCACTTCTCGAGATGCCCAGTCTCGGCGATCGAAACGTTAAAGCGATTGGAGATCCGATCCTTGACACTTCTCAGGACGAATCGTTTCTCCTTGAGCGATTGTGATCCGTGGATATGAACGTCGAAAGTGCGGAGGCCGACGATCGTCATGGCGCGCCAACCCTAGGCCAGCGTGCGCTGCACTTCCTCGATCTTGTACGCCTCAATGACGTCACCGACTTTGACATCATTGAAGCCCTCGACGTTGATCCCGCACTCGAAGCCCTCGCGTACTTCGCGAACGTCATCCTTGAACCGCTTGAGTGAAGCGATGGCGCCTTCGTAAACCTCGACGCCATCACGCACGACACGCACTCGAGCGGCTCGGGGGATCACCCCGTCGGCTACCTGACACCCAGCGATAGTACCCAACCGACCAACCTTGAAGATCTTCCGCACCTCCGCCGAGCCGAGTACCACCTCTCGCTCCTCAGGTGCCAAGAGACCCTCCATCGCCTTGCGAACATCTTCAGCCACCTCGTAGATGACGCGATAGTGACGGATATCGACGCCCTCTCTCTCGGCGGTTGCACGGGCCCGAGCATCGGGTCGCACGTGGAACCCGATGATGATGGCATTCGACGCCGCAGCCAGGACAACGTCGTTCTCGGAGATCGCGCCCACGCCGCGGTGAATCACCGTCACCTGCACTTCTTCCGTCGATAGCTTCGTCAACTCGTCCGCGAGTGCCTCAACTGAACCCCCAACGTCACCCTTGAGGATCACATTGAGGCGTTCGATGCGCCCCGCTTGCACCTGTTCGTACAGCTCCTCCAGAGTAGTCGGTTCCTTGGTTCGACGGAACCCTTGCTCGCGCTGGAGCCGCTGTCGTTTCTGAGCTATCTCACGTGTTTGTCGGTCGCCATCCAGCACCGCGAAGGTGTCACCCGCCTCGGGTACACCACCAAGCCCCAGCACACGGATCGGCGTCGACGGCCCAGCCTCGGAAACGTTGTTGCTTCGCTCGTCCAACAGCGCGCGAACCTTGCCGTCGAACAGGCCACAGATGAACGAGTCACCGAGCTTGAGCGTTCCGGTCGTCACGAGGATCGTCGCCAACGGCCCCATGCCGCGATCCAGCTCCGCCTCGATCACCACGCCACGGGCCGATCGATCCGCGTTCGCCTTCAGATCCAGCAACTCGGCCTGCAGCACCACTTTCTCAAGCAATTCTTCGACCCCTTGCCCGGTCTTGGCGCTGACTTCGGTCGCCAACACGTCTCCACCAAACTCCTCGATGACGACACCGTGGTTCGTGAGCTCTTGCTTGACCTTGTCGATCTGGGCCTCCGGTAGATCGATCTTGTTGATGGCGACCATGATGGGGACACCGGCGGCACGCGCGTGATCGATCGCCTCCACGGTCTGCGGCATTACGCTGTCGTCGGCGGCAACCACCAGGATCACGATATCCGTCGTCTGGGCGCCCCTGGCACGCATCGCTGTAAACGCCTCGTGGCCCGGCGTATCGATGAACGTAACGTGGCGACCATCGCTCAAAGCGACCTCGTAGGCACCAATGTGCTGGGTAATTCCGCCCGATTCACCGGCGATCACATTCGTCTTGCGAATGTGATCGAGCAGTGATGTCTTTCCGTGGTCGACGTGTCCCATCACGGTGATCACGGGTGGCCTTGGTGTGAGATCCGCCTCGATTTCCTCGACATCTTCCGGTTCACTTACTACGAACGCTTCCTGCCTCTGCGCGGCATAACCGAACTCCTCGCAGATCAGGCTTATCGTGTCAAAGTCGAGGCGCTGATTCACGGTCACCATGAGCCCGAGCTCCATACAGGTAGCGATGATCTTGGTGGCTGGAACGCTGATCAGATCGGCCAACTCGGCAACCGATACGAACTCGGTGACCTTCACCAGGTTCTCAGGTTCAGCTGCGACGGTTTCTCGCTCCGCGCGATGGACTCGCTTACGTCGCCGCGTTCGGCCTTCCATCTTGGCCATCGTTTGGCGGATGTTTTGCTCCACCGCTGCCTGGTCCACCTTCCGACGCCTACGGCGGCGACGACGACGACGGGGCCCCTGCGGGGGTTGGCCTGCGCTGGCAACACCCAGTTCTGCGGTTCCTGCTTCAACCGTTTTTACCTGAGGCTTGACTTCATCCTTCTTCGCGCGACGCTTCCGCTTGGCTTCGTCGAGCTTTCTCTTCTTTTCCCCTTCGGCCTGTTTTACGGCTTCCTTCTCGGCCTCGAACTTGGCCGCGACCTGAGCAATCGTCTCATCGTCGATCGAGGACATATGGTTCTTCACCGGAACCTTCATCTCTTTGAGAAGGTTCACCATGGCTTCGCTCGACACGTTGAAGCGCCGGGCAACCTCATAGATTCGAACCTTAGCCACGTCCAGGCTCCTTTTGTGGATCCGGTTTCTCCGAAGCAACGATTCCAGACAGTCCGTTGGCGATGTGATGATCCGTGATCGTCAGCGCGGCGACTGCCACGCGGCCAGCGATTTCACCCAACTCGTCCTTGTTCCAGCCGTCGTACACAGTCACGCCGGCTTGGTTCAGGCCATCGAGGAGTATCTCGCGCCGCCGAGGACCCAAATCGTCAGCCACTAGTGTCGCCGCAGCGCGTCCCGCCCGGGCCGCAGCCCGGGTTTGTTGCACCCCGATCACGATCCGGCCCGCGCGGCGTGCCTGCCGGACCAAGCCGTTGGCGCGAGGCTTAAGCGTCGGGCCGACTCGATCAACCGTCGATCTCATCCGTATCGATGTCATCCGCCCCCGCGCTCTCTGCAGCGGTAGTCGGCGTCGCAACATCCTCGTCCGTGCCGTGCTCATCATCGCTTGCCGTCTCCGACGTTGATGGCTCAACCGACCCCGGCTCGGTCGGCACGTACTCGCCCTCTTCCTCGTCCCACTCCTCTTCGACCTCGACCGTCAACTCGTCAATTACTCGCGTCAACAGCTCGGCGGCCTCTTGGGTCATACCTGGAACCGCAGCCATATCATCGACCTCGAGATCGATGATGTCATTGAAGGTCTTGTAGCCGGCGTTAACCATGGCTTCAACCGTCTCGGGAGTGATTCCCGGAACCTGACTGAGGGCAAAATCACCGGCCTCAGTGTCGGGCTCGGTCGCTGCGGTGGCAGCCTCGACTTCCGGTTTGCGACCGAACAACACCTCTTCTTCCTGGGCTAGGTACTCAGCCTTGCTGACCAGGTCGATCCGGTACCCGGTAAGCTTTGACGCCAGCCGGACATTCTGGCCGGAACGGCCGATCGCCAACGAGAGCTGATCTTCTGAGCACACCACTGTGGCCCGTTTCTCCGGTACCTCGGTGTCAATCGGCGCGCTCTCTTCAGCGATCGTCGGAGTCGTTTCTTCAGCGCTATCATCGGGCTTCGCCCCAGCAGCGGCCTCGGTTTCGATCTCCGCTTTTTCGCCGATCGCCTCTTGCGGTGCGGCATCAGCGTCATCGGTCATTCGTTCCGTTTCGCGCCGGGCCGCCTCCTCAAGCGATGCCTTCGACGCTTCCAGCGCAGCCACCGTCTCTTCGGGACTGGCCGGCTGCGACGGTGCCGGTGCCGCCGTCGGGCCACGGAAACGGGAGCGCGGCTTGAACGCCGTAGCCTCTGCTGTTTCGGCGAACAGCCCGCCTTCGTCGCCGCCTTCGGGCTCATGGAGCATGATCTTGTAAACGTCGGCTGGTGACAACGCCTGGGCGATGAACTCGCGAGATTCGTCGGTCCACGGCACGATATCGATCCGCTCGCCGCCCAGCTCCGACACCACCGCCTGGACGCGGCTGCCCTTCAGACCCACGCAAGCACCCACCGGATCAACGTGCTGGTCCCGCGACCAAACGGCGATCTTGGAACGACTCCCGGGCTCACGCGCGATGGCTCGAATCTCCACGATACCCTGAAAGACCTCGGGCACCTCAAGCGCGAAGAGTGCGCACACGAAGTCGGGATGCGTACGACTCAAGATTAGCTGCGGACCCTTGTTGGTCTCTCGAATGTCCAGCAGCAAGGCGCGCACAGTTTCGCCTTGTCGCAGATACTCGCGGCGCACCTGTTCTCGTCCCGGGAGGAGCGCCTCCGTTCGACGATCAAGAAAGACCAGCGCATTACCGCGGTCCACCTGCTGCACAGTCCCCGAGACGAGCTCGCCCACTCGATCAGCGTACTCCTCGCGAATACGATTTCGCTCTTCCTCCCGCACTTTCTGGATGATCATCTGCTTGGCCGCCTGAATGGCGTTGCGACCAAACGTATTGTAGTCGAGCGGGATCTCGGCCACCTGACCTGGGACCGGATCATCGTCGCCCCACGGTTCGTTGACGAATGGCAGCTGCTTAGCCTCCTCGACCGTCATCTGACGCGACGGATCCTCTATTGCCTCTTCGTCGGCCACGATCTCCTTTAGCATGTAGATGCGGATCTCACCGGTGACCGGGTCGACGAGCACTTCGGCCTCGGCCTCAGCTCCATACTTGCGCCGAACGGCTGCCAACATGCCGACCTGGACGAGCTCGACAACCTCCGATTTCTCGAGCGCCTTCTCTCGGGTCAGCTGACCAAATGCTTCTAGGATTTCCATACTCTCACTGCTCCTATCAAGCCCCTATCGGAGTCATCTCTTGCTCTTGGCTCCGGTGGCAGACCGCCAATCAACGTGCAACTTGGCGCTGGCTATCTCACTGTGGCCAAAGATCCACCGATCGTCGGTTCCACCAACTGAGTCGCGTAGCACTACGCCAAACGAGCCATCGCCCCGATCAACCACGCTCTCGAGAATGCCGACAAATCGCTTGCGACCTTCCCGACCGGTATGCAGTCGGATCGCTATCTCGCGTCCAGCAAAGCGCTCGAAGTCGCGCCGCCGGGCGAGTGGCCGCTCGATCCCAGGGCTTGAAACCTCGAGTACATATCTCTCCGGAACGATCCCCGACGATTCGAGCTCCGGCTCGATCAACCTGGACAACCGAGCACACTCATCCAGCGTCACGCCAGCTTCTGTGTCGACGTAGACCCGCACCACGGGTCGCCCCTGACGCCCGCCGATCTCCAGGTTCACGAGCTCGGCTCCGGCCCGTTCCACGACCGGCTCGACCACAACCCTCATGCGGTCGACATCGGACATCGATCAGCCTCTGCTCTCGGGTTGCTGACGCGGAAGCAAAAAAAGTGGGGACACCGCCCCACTTCATTACCAAATTTACGCGAAACGGGCGTCAAGGCAAGAGGTGAGCGGCCCCATGTCAGCCCGGGAAACCCGCAAAAAAGACCATCCTCCCGCTATCTTCACCATCCCGCCGATAACTGTGGAAGCGCTCTCGATCACAACACGTACACTCAGGGGACGAAACGACCGACGCCCGGAGTAGCCCGGCGGATACCGCTTGACGGGTTAGGGCGCCGCGCAGGTCGACCCGGCGCTCGTTCCGGCCCCCCGTGGTCCAACCCTCCGTATCGGGCCCCGCTCCCGTGGCCCGAATCGATTCCACCACCTCCTCACCAACCGGGTAGCAGCACGGACCGATCGCGGGCCCCCAGTACGCCACGCACTCATTTGGACGAGCCCCATACTCGGCGCTCAGCTCGGCCACCGCCGCGGCTACGATCCCACCCGCTACCCCACGCCAACCGGCGTGAACGAGCGCGATCGCGCCAACCGATGGCGCATAGACGAGCGCGGGGACACAGTCGGCAACGCCGACGGTGAGCAGTACGCCCGCCGTAGCGACCAGAAAACCGTCCCGAGCCTCGATCCGAATCATGCCTGGCGCGACTGTGTCGGCGCGAAACAGCTCGGTCCCGTGGACTTGCGAAGCTTTCACAACCGAGCGGAAGTGTGGCCCAGCCCACGCTTCGAGCGCGTTTTGCGCCGACCGCGCACCAGCAACCCCAGATCGAAAGTTCAGCTCGCGCGTCGTTATGCCAGCGATCAGCGGGCGTCCGCGCCAGCGAAGCTCGAGCCGTGGCAACGGTCGGGCAAACTGAGCTTCTATTGGCGCGCCGGACTCTCCGCTGAACTTCTCCCTGATCATCAATCCGCCAATCGGAACCGCACCACGTGGTACACCGCCGCTACACCGTCGCGCCAAGTGATTTTCTTGCCGCCGCAATAATCACGTCCGTGATACGCTATAGGCGTTTCGTACACCCGATAGCCGCGGCGGGCGACCTTAGCCGTGATCTCCGGCTCGATACCGAAACGGTTCGACCTGAGAGTTGGACCGATCGCTTCAATGACCTCTCGACGAAACACTTTGAAACCAGTCTCCATGTCAGTCAGGTTCAGATTGTTGAGCGCATTGGAGAGCAGCGTCAGCGCGCGATTGCCCAAAGAGTGCCAGAACAAGTGCACGCGTTGGGGTCCGCCTAGGAACCGCGAGCCGTATACGACGTCCGCCACTCCGTCGAGAATTGGACTGACCAGCGCTTTGTAATCGCGCGGGTCGTACTCCAGATCGGCATCCTGAACCAGAACGATGTCACCGTCCACTTCGGCAAAAGCTCGGCGCAGCGCAGCCCCCTTACCCTGATTGCTCGTCTGGAAAATGACCCTGGTCGGAACTGCGCGTCCGTTACCATCCAGAATTCGCTCCTCTCCACTGGCGACTGCCGACAAGTACTCGCGCGTGCCATCGTTCGACCCGTCATCGACAACCACGATTTCTTTCTCGAACGGCGTCACCGCAACTCGCCTGAGCTGCTCGGCAATCGTCGGGCGCTCGTTGTAGGCGGGAACGACGACGGATAGAAGCGGTCGATCCGGATCGTTAGGGGAGGCCACCCATTCCCGGGTGGACCGGCGGCCGGTCGTGCTCGTCCGACGGCTCGGTCTCAGCTGATTGACGCTCGAAGAGCAACTTGAGGACCGGTGGCGTGACCAGCGTCGTGGCCATGACCATGATCAACACCGCTGAGAAAACATCCTGCGTGAGAATGCCCCCCAGAAGTCCAAGCTGGGCGAAGATCAACCCCACTTCTCCGCGCGGGACCATTCCCGCGCCGATCACGAGTTTGTTGATCTCCCTTCGCATCACGCTGTAGCCGGCCGCCACCTTGCCGATCACGGCGATAACAAACAACCCAGCTCCAACCAAAAGGATCTCGTGATTTTCGGGAACTCTCGGGTCAAGAATCGACACATCTACCGCGGCACCAATCGAAACGAAAAAGATCGGCGTAAAGACATCAGCGACCGGCTTGATCTGTTCGACGATTGTGTCGAACTGATTGGTCCTCGACAGAATGAGGCCGGCTGCAAAGGCGCCCACGATCGGAGCCAACCCTACGCGATCAGCGAAAAAAGCCAGCATCAGCGCAAAGACAAGCGCGAAGGTGACCAGCACCCCGCGCACACGCATCCGGTTTACGAGCTCGAAAATCCACCGTGCCGTGTAGAGCCCGATCGCCATCGCCACCGCCAAGAATCCCACCGCCAGCGAGAATAACTTGACAACACCGACAACCGAGATCGTGCCGGTCGAAGCGAGGCCCTCGACAACCGCTAGAATCAACAATCCGAGAATGTCGTCGATAACCGCCGCACCGATGATGATCCGCGCCTCGGCGCTGTTGATCTTATCAAGATCAGTCAGCACGCGTGCGGTGATCCCAACCGATGTCGCGGTCAGCGTAGCGCCAATGAAAATCGCCGTTAGACTCGCTCCACCCTCGTAGTAGTGCCAGAACAAGTACCCGAACAGGAATGGGAGCACGATGCCAACCACGGCGACCGTCAATGCCGACGATCCAACATGGAACATCTCTCTCAGGTCGGTCTCGAGACCGATCTCGAACAGCAGGATCGCCACTCCGATCTCCGCCAAGACGTGAACCATCGCCCCGTACGGATCGGCTGGGTCGACCGGGACCAGCCCCAGCACCGAAGCGCCGACAATCACTCCCGCAACCAGCTCTCCCAGTACCGCCGGTTGACCAATGCGCTCGAACAGCTCTCCCATCAGCTTCGCCGAAAGCAACACGACTATGAAGATGAAAAAGAAGTGTCCGACTTCGACGAAGTGAGCGACCTCTTCCATGTTACTCCGTACGTTGGCGGAACCAGGCGGTCAGGCGGATCCTAGAATCGGCCGACGAGTAGGTAAGGTCGCCACCGCTGGTCTGGGACTGATGCGAAGTACGTGATGTGAGTGAACGGGTGCGGACGTCGGGGCGGTCGCGCTAGGGATAGGCCTGCTTGTTCGGGTGTACGGTTTCCCTTCCTATTGTTACAGCGAACGCACGCGCAAACCAAGTTTGTCCAAGTGTCCCGACCACGCGCGGAACGGGGAACGACGTGATCCGTCGTCATCGGTCCTCGACGCGTGCCGCAGTACTGGCATCGGTAGCTGTCCCGTCGCAGCACGTTACGACGAGTCAACGCAACCCGCTTTTGGGGCGCATGAATGTAGACCGACAAACGGACAACAGACGGCAACGGTACGACACACGATACCGAATGCACCTCGGAGTCGTAGCGCTCGACGATCTCGGCCTTACCTAAAACGACCATCACTACCGCACGCTGTGCCCGGCACACGGACAACGGTTCGTAGTTCTGGTTGAGAACCAAGACTTTCTTTTGCAGTAGCGGGCTCATCCGTTACGGTCCTCTAACCTCGTAGCCGAAGCGCAGCGTGTCGACCCACTCGCCGAACCGCCACGCGGGCACGCGGACGATCTCTTCCCAGGCCGCGGAGATGTTCACTGTCCCGTCTCGCTGGCCGCGCACCCGAAGCCGGTGTGGTGATAGCGGAACGTCGAGTTCATCGGCCGACTCCAGAAGTGCCTGCCGCATCGCTTCGGTCGTGCTCACGTCCGCAAAACGTACCGATTGGGTCATGGCGTCTTTGAAGCGCCATGCCCGGATATGAGGCGTCGCGAGTAGATAACCAATGTAGAGTCCAGCTGCGAGCAGTACCAACCTCAGGAGCGATCCCATCAGAACTCCTCGGCCACGTGGCGAAGAACCTCCTCGGCGATCTTTTCAATCGCTCGCTCGATACCGGTCTCCCGGTCTTCACCTTCGTCCTCGTTGAATTCGCCCCATTCGGTCAACGCCCGATTCTGCCACAGCGTCTGCTCCCGGACTTCGTCCAGAAGCTCGATATCGATCCTAAGTACCACGCGGCGCGTGAACACGTCCGGGTTCACCGTCTCCCCGGGATCGTAGGAGAGCGCTTCTTCCTCGTAGTCGAGAATCGCGCCCTGGATGACCAGATCCGCTTCGTCTTCATCGCTCACTAGCTCTAGTCGCGACTCGCCGAGGAACTCGTTTATGATTCGTTCGGTCAGTTGCTGAGTAAGCTGAAACTCACGTGTCTCGTTGTCGAATGTCGCCACGTAAACT
This sequence comes from Gemmatimonadota bacterium, assembly GCA_039588915.1. Classification (GTDB taxonomy): domain Bacteria; phylum Gemmatimonadota; class Gemmatimonadetes; order JACCXV01; family JAHWKZ01; genus CAMYLR01. Next base: position 45,770 of record JBDGYV010000001.1, on the reverse strand, counting down.
GTATTCAAATGCGACGGCACCGGGGATCGAAACGAGTACCCGCAGCCTGTCACGAAAAGTCCCAACGCAAGCCAACGGTAGCAATCCGCCTTCGTGACGGATCTAAGGTCTATCTTCTTTGCGAACATCGAATACAAGCTGGCGCTCCTTGACGTAGTCGCGCAGAACGACTTTTCTGGGTGTGTGACGCGCATCCACTGGCTGAAAATCGCTAAATCGGACACGATAGATCAATCGGCCCGCTCGTTCCTGACGATACTCGACTAGCCACGATGAGTTCCCCGCAAGGGTCAGCGCATGGATGGTGCCCGCACGGGAAATATAGAGGGTGCGACGCTCACCATTTGCGAACGCTGCGGTCCATTCTGCGTCCTCGGTCAGGCGAGCTATGTCGTACGCCCCCAACAACGCTCCCAGCACCTCGGGTGACGCCAACGCGCGTTCCCCGGTCAGAACGGCGAACTTTGGGTCACCCAGCCGCCCAGTCAGGATCTCGCCTTCCTGGGGCAAACGCACGGTCAACATCTCTCCCACCAACCGCACGTGCAATATCGGGGTGTCATGTGGACCGAAGACATCCGCGGTTAAAGTCTTGGGGTCGGCGCGATACTCGATCGCACCATCACCTGCGAAGCGCCGCCGCCCCTCGATCAGTGTGACCGAGAAGATCCGCTTGGTGGCCTCGATCTCCGCGTAGCGAGCTTGCAGCTCGGCCACCAGCGGAGCTGGGTCGATTCCCGTCTCGGCAGCACGGCGAGCCTCTGTCTGGAGCGTTGTAGTGCACGCGGCAAACAGCACCGTCGCAAGCGACGCCCGGATTCGGATCACTCGATTAGCGCCGCCTCTGCGCGGTCGATCTTGGCTTGCAGATCACTGGAGCCGGCGGGAGTGAGCTGGGCTGCCTTGCGATACGCTGCGAGTGCTGCCTCGAGACGATCCTGTTCGTAAAGGACGTCGCCCAGCTGCTCATGGAGCGGAGCCGACTCGGGGATCTCTGCGATGCCGGTCAAAAGAGCCTCCTCCCCGGCCGCCAAACGACCCTGGGCAACCAGCGCCTGCCCAAGGCCTTGCCAAGCACCAGTGTTGACCGCGTCCATGGCGACCACCGTCCGAAAGTGGCCTTCTGCCTCCGACCACTGTTCGAGAGCGAGCGTCAAGCGGCCGATCTCGACCCGCAACTCAACCGACTGGGGTCGTAAATCGGCTGCCGTCTTTAGGTGAGTCAGCGTTCCCTCAATCGAGCCCCGCGCCCGATGAAGCCCGATCAGCTGGAATCGGAGCCGAATATCCCGAGGCGCGAACCGAGCCGCTCGCTCATACAACTCGATAGCGGCGTCGTGATCGCCACGCTGTGACGCAACGATCGCCTGGAGCCGATGATACGACGCAGCCCGTTCCGGCTGATCGAGCTCCAACTCGTGGATCGTATCCAAGAGCTCAGAGAGCGCTTCGGCGGCGGTTTCAGTTCGCCCGAGCTGCAACAAAACGGAAGCCCACTCGAGCCGTAGAGTAGTAGCGTCCGGATCGAGCTCTACCGCGTGCCGTAGCCACACCTCAGCCGTGCTCGCATCACCGTGGTATCGCGCCTCTTCGGCCAAATGAAACAACGTCAGGGCGTTAGACGGAGGACCCTGTCCCTGAGCAACGAGGTCATCGACCCGAGTGGTCAACACGAGAGTGACCGCAGCGAGCAAGACCCAGACCAGCCGCGAGGTGGTTCGTACAGAAAACATAAGGCGGCCAAGATAGGGAACCGCCGAAGACAGCCGCAAGCCGAGCTTCGCTGGCCGGTCGACACCAGGCAGCCGATCTTGAGCGCTGTGTCCCGATGTCTGATTCTCGTGGTGCTCCTGAGCGCCAGCCTGATGGGTTGCGACGATCGGCCCGAGCCGCCCGTCGCACCGACGACGATCTCGTCTCGGACTTTCGCTCAGGTCTTCGGTGAGCTGGTGGTCGCGCGAATTGCAATGCTACCCGACACCGCCGCCTACCGCTTGCGCCGCAGCGCCATCCTGGCTGACTTCGAGGTTTCCGCGGATGACCTGGAGCGATTCGCCACCACCCATGGCTCTGACGCCGACTTCATGGCCGAGTTGTACCGACAAGTCAAAGCCCGCGTGGATTCGCTGTCGGCGATCCGCCCTGACTCCGTGCAGCGTGCAGCCCAGTTCCCGCGTCCACCGCAGAGTGAGCCTTAACCGATCCTACTCCCACTCGATCGTCGCCGGTGGTTTGCTCGACACATCATAGGTGACACGATTGACGCCACGAACCTGGTTGATGATCTGGTTCGCAACCCGACTAAGGAAATCCGGCGAAAACGGGTACCAGTCGGCCGTCATCCCGTCTCGCGAAGTAACCGCCCGCAGCGCTACGACGTGCTCGTACGTCCGCGCATCGCCCATCACACCCACCGCCTTTACCGGCAACAACACCGCGAATGCCTGCCATATCTGATCGTACAGACCGGCGGCGCGGATCTCCTGTAGGTAGATGGCATCAACTTGGCGCAGCAACTTCACGCGTTCGGACGTAACCTCGCCCAGCACCCGAATCGCAAGACCGGGCCCTGGAAACGGATGCCGCCCGACAATCTCCTCCGGCAACCCCAGCTCACGCCCCACCTGTCTCACTTCGTCCTTGAACAGTTCGCGCAGTGGCTCCACGATTTCGAGGCGCATCGCTTCAGGCAATCCACCTACATTGTGGTGGGTCTTTATTGTCGCCGAGGGCCCCCTAACCGACAGCGATTCGATCACATCCGGATACAGCGTGCCTTGGACCAGCAAGTCGATGTCGCCAATACCACTGGCAGCGGTTTCAAACACTTCGATGAAACGATGGCCGATCCGCCGCCGCTTTTCTTCGGGATCGACTACGCCGGCCAAGTCAGCCAAGAAACTCCCTCGGGCGTCTACCACATCCAGCCGGAAACCCAAGTGCTCGCGGAACGTTCGCTCGACCTGCAGTCGCTCGTCTTTTCGCAACAATCCAGTGTCAACGAAGATGCACGTCAGACGATCACCAATCGCACGATGCACGAGAGCTGCAGCCACTGCCGAGTCGACGCCGCCCGACAGCCCGCACACGACCTGTCGGTCACCAACCTGGGCGTTGATCGCGTGCTCGGCGCGCACGATGAAAGACGCCATCGTCCACGTCGGCTCACAACTGCAAACGTCGAACAGGAAGTTTGATAGCAACTCCTCACCGCGCTCAGTGTGAACGACCTCGGGATGGAACTGAACACCATATCGTCGGGTCTCGGGATTCCCGAACGCGGCCACCGTCTGATCGCTCGAGACCGCGTATCGCACGTAGCGATGGGGCACCACTTCGACCCGGTCACCGTGACTCATCCAAACGCTGAGCGACTGACCTTGCTCGAACCCCTCGAACAGGCCGACCGGTTCCTCAACGATCAGCGTCGTGCGACCGTACTCACGCTCCGTCGTGGGTTCGACGCCGCCACCGTCGTACTGCGCCAACAGCTGCATCCCGTAGCAGATCCCGAGGATCGGCACCGGAAGATCGAGCAGCCCCGCTGGGGGCTGGGGCGCGTCCGCGTCGTAGACGCTCGACGGGCCACCCGACAGGATGATCCCTGCTGGTCCCCAAGCCCGAATCGTGCCCGGATCCAGATCGTAGGGGTGGATCTCGCAGTAGACGCGCTGCTCGCGAATGCGGCGCGCGATGAGTTGCGTGTATTGGCCGCCGAAGTCGAGGATCAACATCCACGATCTTGGCCGCCCTTCAGAACCGAGCGGTTCAGAACTCATGAAATTCGATCTGGATGACATGATCGTGCGTGTCGCTGATCAGCCCGATCCTCACCACCCCACCTCTCCCCTTACGCGGGCGCGCCGTAGCTGAGCCTCGCGACGATCTGCTCAACCGTGAGCATTGTCTCGTTCCCGGTGTCCAGCTCCCTGAACGTCAAGCGACCACTCTCACGCTCCCGCTCACCAATCAGAACAGCGGCGCGGGCACTCGCCTGGGTAGCCCGCTTCAGCGCCTTGGCAACAGACTGATCGCGTAGCGCCAGATCGCTGGCGACACCGGCGCCTCGCAGCTTGCTCAGCACTTCGATGGCCGCTTTCCGGTCGTCCGCCGACACCGGAATCACAAACACCGCGCAACGCGACGGTCCAACGGGAAGGCGGTCTCGAGCCTCCAGCAGCTCAATAAGAACCGCCTCACCCAGCCCGAATCCAACCGCCGGCATCGCCTGACCCCCAACGGACTCGAGCAGGTCGTCGTAACGGCCCCCACCGCAGAGCGCTCGCAGGGCGCCTTTTCGGTCGTACATCTCGAAGACAACACCGGTGTAGTACGCAAGACCGCGGACCACCGTCAGATCGAACACGCAGAACTCATCAACACCGTACGCCTCCACGTACGCTCCGAGACGAGTCATCCGATCGACCTCGCGCTCGAGACGCTCGGTCGGCAGTTTCAGCGCTTCGAGCACATCAAGGTGGCGTCCGGTGATCGTGCGCATCAGCACACGCGCCTCTTCATCGGGGACGCCGGCCTTGGCCAGCTCGGCGAGCACTGCCTCTTCGCCCACCCGCACGAGCTTGTCCAGAGCTGTGTACACGGAGGGGCGCGCTCCGACGTCTATTCCTAGACCATCCAGTACGAGGTCCAGGACGCGGCGGTCGCTGTACCGCAACTCGAAGTCTTCGGCAGTCAAACCACACGCCCGCAGGGCGTCGACACCGGCGGCCATAATCTCGGCATCGGCTTCGACACCCGCGACACCGAGGATATCGAGGTTGAGCTGCCAAAACTCGCGAAAGCGACCGCGTTGCGGGCGCTCATAGCGGAACAGCCGCGGGATAGAGAACCACTTGATCGGCTTAGGCAATCCCTGGCTTCTCGCGGCAACCATCCGCGCCAGCGATGGCGTCATCTCAGGGCGGAGCGCGATGTGCCGATCGCCACGATCGACAAATGAGTAGATCTGTTCGACGATCTCCTCGCCGGATTTATCAGTAAACAGCGCGAGCGGCTCGATCACCGGCGCATCGTACTCTTCGAACCCATAGCGAAGCGCCACCTCGCGCCAGCGATCCTCGATCCATCGGCGGACCCGCATCTCGTCGGGATAGAAGTCGCGCGTTCCGGGAAGCCGATCGAAACGACTCATGCTCCAACCGCCGCACAACCCGGCTGTTTGGGAGCGTACGGAGTACCGGACTCCGCCAACCTGAGCTCGACGAGCGCCTCACCGACAGTGTGAAAAGACCCCGTCACCAGAACGAACTCCGCACCCCCGCGGCGCACCACCGACATCGCCTGCTCGACTCCCCCGGCTATCGAGTCCGACCACCGTACCCAAGGCCTCAGCCCGAGGCTGTTGCGAACTCGAGCGTGCTGCATGCGGCGCGACTCCGGCGCTGTTCTCAAGTCGCACAACCACGCCCGACTGGCGACGCTTCGCAATCGATCGAGCATCGCAGTCCACGGCTTATCGGCCATGATCCCAGCCACCACCACTGCCCGTCCGCGGTCCATCGCTTGCACCGACTCCGCCAGACGATCCATCGCGGCTTCGTTGTGGGCTACGTCGAACAGCACCGGAACCCCATCCACCGTCCGCCATTCAGCGCGACCCGGGAGCGACGCGGACTCCAATCCAGCGCGAACCACTGCTTCATCCTGCGGTGGTGTTGTCAACGTCTCCCAGACCCATAACGCCAGGCCCGCTCCGAGCGCAAAATGGTCACCGCCAACGCGAAGTGTTAGCCCACTCGCCGAGAAATTGGGCCCCGCGTAATCAAAGAGCGTGCTCGATGGAGTCGTCTGGCGCACTGAGAGCGTGACCTCGTCCTCGAAGAACCGAATCGGAGCATCGATCCGGGCCGCATGCTGTGTCAACGCAGCGCGTACCGCTGGTGGACGCGGGTCGCCGACGAACACCAGCACCCCGGGTTTGAAGGTCCCCGCTTTCTCGCCAGCGATCGTGACCAGGTCGTCACCGAGATGCTCTTGGTGATCGAAAGCGATATTGGTGATCACCGTCGCCCGCTGCTTGACGATCGTGGTCGCGTCCAGTCGACCTCCGAGACCGACTTCAAGAACCCCGACGTCTATCTCTTGATCGGCGAAATACTCGATCGCGATCAGCGTCGTAGCCTCAAAGAACGTCATCTCACGCTCAATCACAAACTCGCGCACCCGCTCCCAGCCGTCGGTCAGCGCCGAAGCGGAGATGGGCTCACCATCGATGGTGATGCGCTCCCGGAAGTCCACCAGATGGGGCGACGTGTAGCAACCGGTCCTTACGCCGTTGGCCGTTCCCAGAGAAGACAAGCAAGCAGCTGTTGTTCCCTTGCCGTTGGTGCCGGCCACCTGCACGTAAGGGACCCGGTTCTCGGGATGCCCCGCGGCCTCGCAGTAGGCGTGGACGTTGTCGAGACCCAGGCGGATTCCGAACTGTTCCAACCCGTGCAGCTCGCTCAGCGCTTGCTCGTAGCTGCTCACTCCTCTTCGGCCAATGCCTCCCGCCCCAGCATCCAACGCAGCGTGTGCGAGATCGTGCGCTTCAGCCGGTCGCGTGGAACAACGGCGTCCACGAACCCATGTTCGAGTAAGAACTCGGCGGTTTGGAATTCGTCGGGCAGATCCTCTCCGATCGTCTGCTTTATCACCCGTGGACCCGCGAAACCGATTTGCGCATGCGGTTCGGCGTAGATCACGTCACCGAGCATGGCATATGAAGCGGTGACACCGCCCGTCGTCGGATCAGTGTCAACCGCGACAAACGGCAACGCCTTAGTCGCCAACTCTGCCAGCAGCGTGCTCGTCTTACCCATCTGCATGAGCGAGAGGACGCCCTCCTGCATTCGTGCGCCCCCGCTGGCGGAGACAATCACGAGCGGGATTTGGCGCTCGATCGCACGTTCGATCGCGCGTGCCACTTTCTCACCGACGACCGAACCCATGCTACCGCCCATGAAGCCGAAATCCATGACACCGATCGAGACCTCGACGTCGTCAATTGTTCCCAAGCCACAGACGATTGCGTCGTTGCGTCCAGTTTTGCCGCGATATTCTTCCAACCGTTGAGCGTACGACTTGGAGTCGACAAACTCCAACGCGTCTACGCTTGCGAGATCTGCGTCAAACTCCTGGAACGATCCCTGATCCAACAGCAACCTGAGGTAATCGTCCGTTCCAACTCGAAAATGGTGCCCACAGTTGCCGCACACAGAGACTCGTGCCGCCAAGTCCTTGCGGTAGAGGATGTCACCACACGAAGGGCACTTGTGCCACAGTTCCCCCGGTAGTTCCTTCCGGGCGGTGGTCGCCTCGATCTTCTTCTTGTCGCGCTTAAACCAACTCATAGGGTGTGGCCGTAATCAACGAAGCCTATCCCTCCCTCTCGACGAGGTCAACCGCCATGACCAACGCGTCTTCTCGAGGCCCAAAGTAGTAGCCGGTTCGGCGGCCGACCCGGTCAAAGCCGTGGTTTGCGTAGAACCGCTGGGCGTCGCGATTGGATCTGCGAACCTCCAGATACATTCGATTGGCGCCTCGGCTCCGGGCCGTCGTCGAAATCTCTCTCAGCAACCGGCCGCCCACGCCTTGGCCCCGGCGCTCGGCGACCACCGCGATGTTCGCCAGCTCAGCCTCGTCCGCCGCAACCCATCCCACCGCGTAGCCAATCACCTCTCCTGGATCGACACATGCGATCAGCCCTAGGCCACCTGGCAGGTCAACGATCTCGGCAAAGTGCTCGATATGCCACGGCGTCGCGTAAACCGACTTCTCGATTGACACGACCGACGCCAAGTCCCCTTTTCCTAACGGGTTGATCGTGAGCGCCGTGCTCAAGACACATCGACCCCCGGTCGAGCGTATTTCAGCTCGAAACGAGACGCGTCAGCGACTCGGTGCCGCTCCGGCGCCTGCTCGACCAGTGATCCCAGGGCCGCGGCGATCGTTCCGCCATCTGGCGCTGCGTCCTCGAGCCGGACCTCGGCGACTCCGCGACAAAAAGCGGCGATGTGCTCCGGCTCGAGGTCAGCCGGCCCGTGCACCAACCGCCAGCCCCGGACCTCCTCGCGCTCGCAAACCGCGACGTAGCGCCGGCCACGACGCGCATCAAAACTCGCACAGACGCGCAACTGATCGGCCCGCGCACAAAGCTCGGACACCGCCAACAGCGTCGACGGCGCGTACAGCCCAATTCCACGTAGCTCGGCCAACGTGATTGCGATCGTGGCACCTATCCTGAGACCGGTAAACGAGCCTGGACCACCCGAGATCGCCAACCCATCGATCTGATCCCACTCAAGGTCATGCTCGATGAGCAGATCTTGGATGGCGGGAACGCAGTCACGAAATGCAGACTGCGGCTCGAGACGTCGTTCGGCTCCGCCGACCGGCTGGTGAAGGGCAACGGCCGGTCGCGGCGTCGCAGTGTCGATTGCGAGCAACCTCACGACTGGTCGGCAAGCCAATCGATCAACCGTGACCACCCGCGACCCCGAAGCGACACGACAACTTCACGAACACCGGGTTCCCGAGTGTTGACGGTGAATCGCAGCGTCGCGTCCGGCGAAGAAACGCATTCAGCAATAAGCGCCGGCCACTCGACACAGGTGATACCGTCACCCGCCAAAACCGCGTCGATGTCAAGCGTGTCCAAATCGGTCTCTGTGGTCAATCGATACAGATCGACGTGGGCAAAGTGTCGCCGCCCTTCGTATTCGAGGATCAAGTTATAGGTCGGACTGGCGATCGGACCGGCGACCCCACATCCAAGCCCAACGCCTTGGGCAAACGTCGTTTTTCCCGCCCCCAACTCCCCCTCGAGCAGGAGGACCGCGCCGTCTGGGGCCAAACGGCCAAAGGCCGCTCCTAGATCGCGCATCGAGTCCGAGTCGGCCACGGCGCGAGTCCAGTTCTGATCTACGGCGCACCCCATCAATCGGTTGATTCGAGCCCCATCCTCTCGCGTAGTGTCTTGGGCCGCCGAGACTTTCCCTGCATCTCTCCACGCAGCTCGAACAACTCATCGCGCAGCAATGCGGCGGTCTGATAATCGAGTCGCTCGGCAGCAGCCTTCATCTCGGCTTCGATCGACTTGGCTAACTCCTCTTGCTCAACCTCCTGTGCCATTCCTGCCAATCGCTCTCGGACCGCGCGGCCTCGCGGGTTCGGCCCACCACGCGAATCGGCCACGGAAGTGGTTTGCATGATCTGTTCACGCGTCTTGTAAACCGTCTCGGGTACGATGCCGTGCGTTTCGTTGTGGGCCTCTTGAATCGCCCTTCTTCGATCTGTCTCGCCTATCATGCTAGCCATCGCCTTAGTCACTCGATCGGCGTACAGTACGACCCTGCCATTGGCGTTCCGTGCGGCTCGACCCGCGGTCTGGATCAGCGCGGTCGCCGAACGTAGAAAACCCTCCTTGTCGGCATCCAACACCCCCACCAGCGAAACTTCAGGTAGATCAAGGCCCTCACGGAGCAGGTTGATCCCGACCAGAACGTCAAAAACATCAGTCCGAAGTCCGCGGATGATCTCGATTCGCTCGAGCGCGTTGATGTCCGAATGCATGTACCGCACCCGTACACCTGCGTCGTTGAGATAGTCGGCCAAGTCCTCCGCCATACGTTTCGTCAACGTCGTCACCAAGACCTTCTCACCCATTTCTTCACGTTGACGGATCTCCTCCATCAGATCATCGATTTGCCCTTTGACCGGCCGCACGATCACCTCGGGATCGAGCAGGCCCGTTGGTCGGATAATCTGCTCTACGACAACGCCACCCGACTTTTCCAACTCGGCGTCGGCCGGAGTAGCCGAAACGAAGATCACCCGTTGCATAAACCGCTCGAACTCGTCGAACCGTAGTGGTCGATTATCAAGCGCCGAGGGTAGCCGATAACCGTGTTCCACCAGTGTTTCCTTGCGTGACCGATCGCCGGCATACATGCCGCCGATCTGTGGGACGGTGACGTGCGACTCGTCGATTACCAGGAGGTAATCTTCTGGAAAATAGTCGAGGAGACATGCTGGCCTCTCGCCTGCGGAGCGACCGGACAGAAAGCGCGAGTAGTTCTCAATTCCGGCGCAGTATCCCATTTCCTGCATCATCTCCAAATCGTATCGTGTGCGCATCTCGAGCTTGTGGGCCTCAAGCATTCTCCCCTGCTCTCGCAGTTCGACCAACCGCGCTTCTAGTTCGGTTCGTATATCCCCCAGCGCATTCTCGATTCGAGGCCGAGTGGTCACGAAGTGCTTGGCTGGATAGATCGCGGCTCGATCCAGCGTCGATATCGTTGTACCGCGCATCGGGTCGATCTTCGCTATTCGTTCGATCTCGTCACCCCACAGCTCGACCCGAACCGCCTGCTCCTCGTACGCTGGAAATATCTCGATGACGTCACCGCGCACGCGGAACTTCCCTGGTTCGAAACCGATGTCATCTCGCCTATACTGGATCCGGACGAGATCTTCTAGGATCTGGTCCCGCGGTGCCTCGGTCCCGGTCTCGAGCACTACCATGAGGTCGCGATACTCACGCGGACTTCCGAGTCCGTAGATGGCCGAAACCGAAGCCACAACGATGACGTCGTCGCGTTCGATTAGCGATGACGTGGCGCGTAACCGAAGGCGATCGATGTCTTCGTTTATCGAAGCATCTTTCTCGATATAGGTGTCGGTCGCAGGGATGTACGCTTCGGGCTGGTAGTAGTCGTAGTAGGAGATGAAGTACTCGACGGCGTTGTGCGGAAAGAGCTGCCGAAGTTCACCGTACAGTTGGGCCGCCAGTGTCTTGTTGTGGGACATGACCAGCGTCGGCCGACCGTAACCTGCGATCACATGGCCAACCGTGAACGTCTTCCCGGTTCCGGTCGCGCCAAGAAGCGTCTGGTACCGGCGGCCGTCTGCCAGGCCCGCGGTCAGCTCCGCTATCGCGCGCGGCTGATCGCCCTTCGGACTCAGGTCAGTGACGAGTTTGAACTTGGACATGTCGGCGTTTGCGACGCTCCGCGAAACGATCTCGGCTACTGGTCGAAGATCTCCACGTCGGAGGGAACTTCGAACCGGAACGCCGATGCCGCCAGTTGCACGTTCGGCTCCAGTGTCTCGAACGTGTACCGCGTCGTCACGCCTTCTGCGGTGCGTGTTTCTACCTGACGCAGCAGCCCGCTGACCCTATCAATCCAAACCTTGAGATGGGTATACGGCGTGTTGGTTCCGAGGGGCGCCAGCGTCAGTCTATCAGCGGTCATGCCGGCGACGATGTCGGGGTGAGCCGCCTTGGGCGCGTAGCTGCCGCGAAGATCGCGCAAAAAGGTGAGTGGGTTCTGGACCCCGCTCGCAGCAGCCAATTGTCGGACCACCTGACCCGGTTGGCTAGACGGCAGGTAGATCCACACGTGGGTCGCATCGTTGACAACGACGTCACCGGCGGGATCACTGTACGCAATACGGAATCGAGCCGGTGCTCGGTAGGTCAAGATCCCGCGTCCTACCGTCGTACGTTCGAGAACCGGGTTCTCGACGTGCTGCGTAAACGTCGCCCTCATCGTCGTAAGTTCCGACAGAGCTTGGTCCGCGCGTTGGGCCAACGCCTCCGGGTCCTGGCCACCTGATAGCCCAGCCGGAACGGCCAGCAATGTCGCTATCGCCTTCAAGATCCACATCGTTTTTCTCAGACCCCGAGGCATCAACGAAGTTCCAGCGCCTCAGGCTTCAATGGCGCGATCTGCTGAGACGTCCAAATGTTCAGCGCCAAAGTATTCCTTTCTTTCGACTTCTAGGATGCCATCGATCGACTTCATCGCCTCGATGACCCGTTTCAAGTGGGCGAGATCCGTAACCTCGACCACAAATGTCCCCTCGATTCCGGTGTCGGTCGCCGCGAGATCGGCGCTCTTGATATCCGTCGAGGTTCGTGAAACTGCTCCCGCGACATCGGCAAAAAGGCCCCGTCGATCCGTGCCGACGACGACCAATCGAACGATAAACGTTTGCGCTCCGCGCGTATCCCACTGAACCTTGATCTTGCGATCTGGTTCATCAGTGAGATTGAGGATGTTCGGACAGTCGGCGCGATGGACCGATACTCCGCGCCCGCGAGTGACGTATCCCATGATCTCGTCGCCCGGAATCGGCTGACAGCACTGGCTGAAGCGGACCATCATGTTGTCGACGCCTTGGATCCGCACCCCTCCTGGGCGACCCTTGATCCGTTCGACCAGCCGTTCGAAGGCCGAACCCGGCTCCGGCCCGCGCGTTTCCTTCTCGGGAAAGAGCGCATTCACGACCTGAATCGGCGTGACATCCCCTCGGCCGACCGCAGCGTGCAGCTTCTCGACACCGTCGTGGCCGAGGGACTCGGCCACCGCTTCGAGTCTCTTGTCGGTCGGCCTCTTCACTCTTCCCCGGCGGTACTGCTTGTCGAGCAGCTCTTTTCCGAGCGCTACCGAGCTAGCGTGCTCTTCAGCCCGAATCGTGCGACGGACGATCGACCGCGCCTTTGAAGTTCTCACGAAATGGAGCCAATCACGCGAGGGGCGTTGATTGGCGCTGGTCAAAACCTCGACGGTCTCGCCAGAGCGCAGCTTTCGATGGAGCGGGACCATGCGGCCGTTCACTCTGGCTCCAGAGCAATGCATACCGACCTCGGTATGCACCTGAAATGCGAAGTCAATCGGTGTCGACCCAACGGGAAGCTGAACGACATCGCCCTTGGGTGTGAAGATGAAGATCTCGTCCTTATAGAGATCGATGTGCAGGTACTCGAGGAACTCGTCGGGATCCGTCATGTCCTGTTGCCACTCCAGAATCTGTCGGAACCATGCCAGTTGCTCATCAAGCTCGGTCCCAGTCCGACCCTCTTTGTACTTCCAGTGAGCTGCGATACCCACCTCTGCGGTCAGATGCATCTCCCAGGTCCGGATCTGGATCTCGTATAATGTTCCGCCGGGACCGAATACGGTTGTATGAAGCGACTGATACATGTTTGACTTCGGCGTCGCGATGTAATCCTTGAAACGCTCATGGACCGGTGTCCACAGCGTGTGAATCAATCCTAAGACGTGGTAGCAATCGCGGACCGTCTTGGTGAGCACACGAATAGCTAGTAGATCATAGATCCCCTCATACGGTTTCTGCCGCGATACCATCTTCTTCTGGATCGACCAAAGATGCTTGGGGCGACCGGCCATTTCGGCCTCGATCCCGGCCCGTTCAAGCTCTTCCCTGAGGGGGTTCTCGATGGCAGCGATCATCCGCTCGCGCTCTTTCCGCTTGGCTTTCACTTGCTTGACCAATGAGCGGTACTCATCGGGCTCCAAGAACTTGAAGGCGAGGTCATCCAACTCCCAGCGGATCTTCGCCATTCCAAACCGATGAGCGAGCGGCGCATAGACGTCGCGTGTCTCACCCGCGATCCGGCGCCTCTTCTCCTCTGGCAAGAACTCCAACGTCCGCATGTTGTGCAGCCGGTCGGCGAGCTTGATCATGATGATTCGGATGTCGCGAGCCATCGAGAGCAGCAACTTGCGGTAGTTCTCGACTTGGCGCTCTTCCCGCGATCTAAACTTCAGGTGTCCGATCTTGGTCACACCGTCGACGAGTTGCGCGACATCCGCACCGAACTCGGTTTGGATCTCCTCAATCGTCGTGTCAGTATCCTCGACGACATCGTGGAGCAGCGCCGCTGCGATCGTATGTGTGTCGACCAGGTTCAGGTCGAGGAGAATGCCCGCTATCTCCGCGCAATGTGAAATGAATGGATCGCCAGAGAGCCGCTTCTGACCACCGTGAGCGCGCTCCCCAAAATCGTAGACGCGCTGGATCTGCTCGAGGTCTAGCCGTTCCGCATAGGGTCGGAGGGACTCAAGGAAGGAGTTTGTATCCATGGCAGTTTACCCGTTCTCATTTCACCGAGAACTCGACCAGACTTTCTTGTTCGTTCCATCGCGCCTCGTGGTTCTTCACCTTTCCGATCTTGATTCCGCAGGCCTCCAGAAACTGACCTCCGGAGACGTAGAAGCGTCGTCCGCCCTGTGGGGATGGTCTCAGCTTGTACGTGGCCCGGGTCGCTTTGGGGCGCGGCTTGAGCCCCACCTTCCCTGCCTCTGGGTCGTAGAGAAGCTCGATGAACCCAGCCTTGCCAAACCACCGCTCGCGAAGGCCGGGGCTGATCGATAAGTCGCCGTTTCTGAGAATGCGAACGGTCGTCTTCCCTGAGGATGGACCTCGCTGCGGAAAGTAGGTTTTGAATCCCATGGCAGACTCCCAAGCGTATAGTGTAACAGATCACTGAATAGAACCTACTATAATATAACCACATCTAGTCTACGTCCAAACCGCCCGAGCCTAGATGAGACCGGCGTCTTTGAACGAGAAATAGGAATCAGCGCCTACAATCACATGGTCGTGGAGCGGGATATCAAGCAGCTGGCCTGCCTCTGCGAGAACGTGTGTGACCTCACGATCTTCGCGACTCGGCGACGGATCCCCCGAAGGGTGATTGTGGGCGATGACCAGGCTCGCCGCCGAGCATGCCATCGCCGGCTTGAAGACCTCCCGCGGGTGGACGATGCTAGCGCTCAGCGAGCCCAGTGATACGATCACCTCGCTCAGCAGCTCGTTTCGCGTGTTCAGACACAGCGCCACAAACCGCTCCCGCTCGCGATCCCTGAGCTCGAGCGCCAGATGACGCCACACTGCGCGTGGCGTGGCCAGCATCGGCTGTCGCGCCCGTCGCTCACGCTGCAGCCGGCGTCCGATCTCGAGCGCCGCCATCAGCCGTGCAGCGGTGGCAGCACCGATCCCCGGTGTTATCGCCAGCTCGGACATCGTCTTCGACGCAAGCTGACGCAGGCTTGGGTAGGTGGCGACGACGTGTCTGGCCACCGTATCCGCTGATCTCCCACGCCCACCGCTGCCGACCAGGAGCGTCAGCAACTCGACGGTCGATAGCGCCGGGGCACCCAGCCGTTCGAGGCGTTCGCGAGGCCTGTCCTCGGCTGGCCAATCTTTTATCGAGGGCAAGTCCGCTGTCATGCGGACGGGTATTGCAAGGCGGAGGCCGGGGGTCTGGGCGGGTTCAGCCTGACATGCTGGCGATCAGCTCGGCATTCGAATCCGTGTTGCGAATCTTGTCGATCAAGAACTCCGCGGCTTCGGTGGTGCGCATCTCCGACAGGAACCGCCGCAACATCTGCAGCCGTTCGAGATTCTCCTTGGCGTACAGCAACTCCTCCTTGCGCGTACCGCTGGCAGTAACATCGATCGCTGGCCAAATACGCTGATCAGCTAGCTCCCTGGACAGGACGATCTCGGCGTTACCTGTGCCTTTGAACTCCTCGAATATGACTTCGTCCGCACGGCTGCCAGTGTCGATCAGTGCAGTCGCCACGATCGTCAAACTCCCACCGCGATCACCGACCACCTTCCTGGCCGAGCCAAAAAAGCGCTTTGGGGCGTCAAGAGCACCCGCTTCGATGCCACCCGATAGGGTGCGTCCGCTCGAGCGTTCGATCGAGTTGTGCGCTCTCGCCAAACGGGTGATCGAATCCAATACCAGGACGACGTCCTTCCCTGATTCGACCAGCCGCCTAGCGCGCTCGAGTGCCATCTCGGCCACCTGTACGTGACGATGCGGAGGGAAATCGAATGAAGAGGCCACCGTCTCTCCCCGCCCCAACGACTCGACCATGCGCTCCATCTCAGTAACCTCTTCGGGCCGCTCATCCACAAGCAACACGATCAACTCGGCCTCGGGGTCGTTCGCCACGACTCCACGCATCACGGCCTGCAGCAGCATCGTCTTACCCGCCTTGGATGGCGCCACGATCAATGCGCGCTGGCCCTTGCCGAGTGGAACGATGAGATCGAGGATGCGGTTGGTGATTCCGGCGCCATTCTGAAGACTTTCAGAGGCTTTGTCCGAGAGCTCTAGACGCAGCCGTTCGTCAGGATGGGATGCGCGCAGTTTCTTGAACTGGGGCCTCGAACGCGCTTGGTCCGGCGGTTCGCCGTTCACCGAGGTGACCGTCGTAAGCGGTGCGAGCTTTCCTTTCCCCGGCGGTGCGCCGATCTCACCGTCGACAGCGTCGCCTTTGCGCAGGCCGTACCGTTCGATTAGCCGGGCCGGCACGTATACGTCATCGTCTCCAGGCAGATAGGAGTTCCCGAAGCGACGCAGAACCCCGGCCCCACCTGAAAGACGTTCGAGCACTCCGATCATCGTTGTCCTCCGATTGGAAATGGCGCGCAGTGCCAGCCACGCCAAGCCGACCGCGTAATCACGGTCCGTGACACTTCTTGTACTTCTTTCCGCTACCGCACGGGCACGGATCGTTGCGCCCCACTTTTTCGGTGTCCCGTACGTATGGATCACCACCTGGCTGCCCTTCAGCTGTCTCCACACCAGCCGACGTCCGTGTGGCGGGCGAAACCGCGGCAGCGGTCTCGGCCATCGCCGGCGCAGCAGCATGGAGCGCGACCTGCTGTCGCTGAAGCCGCTCGCGGCGCTGCCGGCTCTCTGCCGCGGTCTGACCCGGTTCAACGAGCTGCACCCGATATAGAAGCGCCGAGGCGCTGGTTCTCAGATCGTCCATCATCTCGACGAACATCTGAAACGCTTCCTTCTTATACTCGATCAACGGGTCACGTTGTCCCCATGCGCGATATCCGATTCCTGTACGAAGCTGATCGAGTTCGTATAGATGATCCCGCCATTTCTCATCGATTGTTCGCAACAGGATCTGCCTGACGATGAGCTCTGCACGCTCGGGTTCCCAGTCCTCGATGCGCCGTTCGAACGCGACGTTCAAGTCGGATTGTATTTGTGACAGCAGATCGTCGTAGGTGCTCGGCAACGTGTCACCCTCGTTTTCGACCGCGGATTCCGGATCAATCAGCGTGTCGATCCACTCAAAGGGCAGCAAGAACGTCCGCATCAGGTTTTCCTTCAACCCAGCCAAGTCCCATGTCTCGGCGTACGCATCGGGATCCACGTACTCGGCGAGCTTCTCCTCGGCGGCCTCGGAAGCGATTTCGCGCGCCTCTTCGAAGACGGTTTCCCGGTCGCCATCGAGTGCGCGTAGTCGCATTTCGTAGATGACTTCACGTTGCTTGTTCATTACATCATCGTAGTCGAGCAACCGCTTCCGGATCTCAAAGTTGTTTATCTCTACCTTTTTCTGGGCCCGCTCGATCGATTTCGTCACCAATGAGTGGGTGATAACCTCACCCTCCTCGGCACCGAGCTTGTCCATCACGGATGCGATCCGCTCGGAACTGAAAAGCCGCATCAGATCGTCTTCCAGTGACAGGAAGAAACGCGAGGACCCGGGGTCACCCTGGCGACCCGACCGACCTCGGAGCTGGCGGTCGATGCGCCGGGCCTCATGCCGCTCGGTACCCACGATGTGGAGCCCCCACGGCATGTCGTTGACCATGTGGCGGTCTAGCTCGTCGCGTGTGATCTCCTCTGGAAGCTCGTCATCGTGCACTTCGGGCCAGTCCCGTGGCACAATCCCTTCCCCCAGCTTGATGTCGGTACCACGTCCAGCCATGTTCGTGGCGATCGTGATCGCTCCCGGCTGGCCCGCCCTGGCAACGATCTCCGCCTCTCGCTGGTGGTGTTTGGCATTCAGCACGTTGTGCGGCAGGTTGCGCCGCTTTAGAAGCCGCGAGAGCGTCTCCGATACTTCCACCGATGTCGTTCCAACCAGAACCGGCCGACCACGTCCGTGCTGGCTCTGAACCTCGTCGATGATGGCGTTGTACTTCTCTCGCCGCGTGCGATACACCAGGTCATCCGAGTCCTCGCGGCGAATCGGCTTGTTAGTCGGAATCACGATGACGTCCATCTTGTAAATCTCGTAGAATTCGCCTTCCTCCGTCTCCGCGGTTCCGGTCATTCCCGCCAGCTTGTCATACATTCGGTAGTAATTCTGGATCGTGATCGTAGCCAGGGTCTGTGTTTCGCCCTCGATCTTGACTCCCTCCTTGGCCTCGATCGCTTGATGCATCCCGTCCGAGTAACGACGACCGGGCATGAGTCGACCCGTGAACGTGTCGACAATGAGCACCTTCTCATCTTGCACGACGTACTCGACGTCCTTCTCATAGAGAGCGTATGCCTTTAGCAGTTGCGCGATATTGTGGATCGTCTCGCTTTTTTCGGCATAGTCGCGCTCGAGCGCGACGTTGCGCTCGCTCTTCGCCTGTTCAGAAAGGGAGGTGTCTTGGTCGATCTCATGCATCAACTGTGACAAATCCGGTACGATAAACAACTCGGGGTCGTTGGGGGCGACCTTCTCGCGGCCAGAGTCCGTTAAGTGGGCATCGTGCCCCTTTTCGTCCATGGCGAACAAGAGCGCCTCGTCGAGCTCGTGGGCTCGCTTGTCGCGCATAAAGTCATTCTCTACTCGTTGGACCAGTTTCTTGATCCCGGTTTCGTTCAGCACCTTCATCAACCGGCGATGCTTGGGCATGCCACGCTGAGCCTGGAACAGCTTGATGCCAGCCTCGTAGGCGGCGTCTTCTTCCCCGTCCCCGTCCCCCTCTCCGTCGAGCAGTCTCTCGGCCTCTGCGACCAACTCGTTTACTACCCGTGTCTGATCACGAACCAGTCGCTCCACCATCGGCTTCAGTTGACCGAACTTCGATGACGTATCGTGTTGAGTGGGTCCCGAAATAATCAGCGGTGTACGCGCCTCGTCGATGAGCACCGAGTCGACCTCATCGATGATCGCAAAGTGATGACCACGCTGGACGCGCCCTTCTGGGGTCACAGCCATGTTGTCTCGCAAGTAGTCGAAGCCAAACTGGTTATTCGTCCCGTAGGTCACGTCGCATTGGTAAGCCGCCCGGCGATCCTCTTGGTCCATGCCATCCTGTATCACCCCAACCGTGAGCCCCAACCAACGGAGGATCTCGGCCACCCAATCCGAATCGCGCCGAGCGAGATAGTCGTTGACGGTCACTAGGTGCGCGCCCTCGCCACCGAGGGCGTTGAGATACAGCGGAAGGACCGCGACCAACGTCTTGCCCTCGCCGGTTGCCATCTCGGCGATCTTCCCTTCATGGAGCACGATGCCACCGAATAGCTGTACGTCGTAGGGCACCATGTCCCAGGTGAACTCCTGGTCGGTCACGTTCCAGCTGCGACCGAGATTTCGGCGACACGCTTCTTTAACGACAGCAAACGCCTCGGTCAGGATGTCATCGAGGTCCTCGCCTTCGCCAAGCCGACGACGAAACTCCTTGGTTTTGGCTTGCAGTTGGTCGTCGGAGTACGACTCCATCGATGCAGCCAGCCCATTGATCTCTTCGATAATCGGCCACAGCCGTTTTCGCTCGCGACCGTGCTTGTCCCCGACAAGCACTTTCAACATCGATTGTAGAACCACTAGAAACCTCTTTGTGCTACGAAGCCATGCGCGGCGAATCTGCCAAGCAGGTGATCAAGACCTGGCCTCGGCGCCCGGCGCGCGGATTACCTAGAGCTTCGGTTGGGCGGGGTACTGCCGGTAGAGCCATCAATTTAGACGCTTCCCATCCCGGGATCAACGGTGGCCCAGATCCCCACTCTGATACAGACCATGCTCGAGGATGTAGGCCTCAACGGCCGGCGGCACCCAGTAGCGGATCGATCGTCCGCGCCGCGCCCGGTCCCGGATCTGGCTCGACGATATTTCGAGCGCTGGCACCGTTACGGGAGTCCACTCGCCATCGAAAGGAAGATCTGGCAACGAATCTGTTCCCAGTGAGTTTCCTCGCGACGTCACAACGATATGCGCCAGCTCAGGTAGCAGTTCGACTCTGTGCCACGCGGCCAACTCGGCCAGGTTGTCGTGACCGATGATCAAATGCCAGCGGGTGTCCGGTTCACGCTCCCGAAGCGCGATCAAGGTATCAACCGTGTACGACACGCCACCGCGTTCGATCTCCAGCCGATCTGCGATCAACTCGGCGTCTCCGGCCACTGCCAACTCGGTCATCGTTGCACGATCCCTCGGACTCACCTCTGCATCTCCCTTGAATGCATGCCGAAAACTCGGGGTCAGGAGCACTTGGTCCAACTCAAGCGCCTCTCGCACAACGTGGGCCACAATGAGATGTGCGGTGTGCGGGGGGTTAAACGTGCCCCCGAGAATTCCTTTTCGCGCTTCCGCGCCGGAGCCGTGACTCACCGGCCGTCCGTTTCCGCCTCAAGCTGTGCCGCCGGGGGCCCCGCCTCTCGGCATCCTGACGGCAGTCGATCGTCGACCTCGGATGCGGCGTCCGAATCCGGGAAGGTGTCGAGCAGGAGCTCGTACAGCTCGGACGCGCGATCGCGAAGTCCCTGTTCGCAGAACGTTTCGGCCAGCAATGAATAGCCGACCGCCAACCAATCCGAGTCAGGATATTTCTCTATCAAGTCCACGAGGTAAATCTCCGCGGCTTCATATCTCTTATGGTCAAAGTAATACTCAGCGTTCAGATATACTTTCTCCGCCAGCTTGTTGCGCAGGCGACGGCGTTTCTCTTTTGCTTCCTCGACGAACTCACTGCGCGAGTACTCAGTCGTCAATCGTTCGTACATGTTGATGGCGCGCTCAGTATCACGTTGGTCGAGTTCCGGCCTCAACGAAAGTCGCTCATAGGACTGGGCCGCTTGGTACAGCGCCTCTGGTGCTTGTTCACCGCGTGGGAAATCGCGCTGGAATCCGAGATACTCCTGGGCTGCTGTTACCCAATCTTTGGCCCCATAGTACGCCTGGGCCGTCAGCCAGCGAGCGTCTTCCACGCGCGGATCTTGAGGGTAGTTGAAGCTGAACGCCTGTAGTGCCGATATGGCTTCAACGTAGTTACGACGCTCATACAGATCGAGTGCCTCGGCATATTGCTCATCCGCCGAGAGCGCCTGGTTCTCGCCCGTAGACGCACAGCCGTACACAACGACCGTGAGCGCCGCGGTGATTATCCAACACCGATGAAGTACGCTCACCCCTCACCACCCTCTTCGTCAGACATTGGCTCGGGTTCTGTATCGGTCTCCAGAGGCATGCCAAACTCAAGTTGTTTCAGCCTGCGATACGCCTCTATCGCTGGCCGTGATCGCACGTTCTCATCGTTGTCCACGACCCGTCGATAGTACTGTATCGCCGCCTGTCGATTGCCAAACCGCTCGTGGAGACGTCCCGTCAACAGGCGAGCCTCTGCGAGCCGACTCGCCGGCTCACCCGTCTTGATCATCCTCTGGACGTTGTCCATGGCGCGCACGTAGTCCCCGTTCACGAAAGCACGCTGAGCCAGCCTGAGTGCACATGCACCAAGCCGGTAGCGCGCATCCTCAGATAGACTTCCGTCGTTTCCAGCCATCGACAGATACGTTTCAAAATATGTGACCGCGGCCACGCAATTGCGTTTCCGGTCGAAGGCATCCCCCAATCGGACGTACACATCTGCCGGTGCACCTCCGGGATCGCGCGCCAGGCCAAGCAGGTAGGCGATCATCGCGTGATCATAGTCGGGTCGGAGAAAAGCAACGTCGCCGAGCACATAGTGCAACCTATCTAGACTGGTTGTCGAGTCTCGCGCCTGGAGCCACTCGATCGCTTGCAGTGCCGCGAAAGTGTCACCGGTCGCGAGCCATCGCTCGGCGTGCAGATGGTAGAGTGCGCTGATCTCGTCCGCATAGTCCGGGCGGCGTTCGATGAGCTCATGGAATCGCTCGCTAGCGTCATCAAAGTCCTTTGCGGCCAGCGTCAACTCGGCCGCTTTGAGTCGTAACCCAAACGGTGCATCTGTACCGGACTCAGTCAACGCAAGCTCGTATTCGACCCGCGCATCAAGGTGTTCACCGAGAGCACTGTACCGGTCTCCGCGAGCCTCGTAGCGCTTGCCCTCGTGGCCGCAAGCGGCCAAACACACCGCCATCCACACTCCGGTACTCGCTACCTGCAGCCTACCGAATCGCATCTCATTGTTTCCTTTGTTCTACTGCCGATCGGATCGCCGGATTCATCTCTGGGTCGTTGTACATCTTGAACTGCCGGTAGCGTTGAAATCGCTTGTTGCCCGCTTCTAGATCGATCGACAGCGCATCAAGACACGCGGCAAGATCGTCTCGTTGTCGTTCGAGAACCTCGAGTCGTTCCCGGCATAAGGTGCGATGCGCCTCCTGAGCACCCGACCGATCGGCCTCCTCACGCATGTGGTACACTTTGAGTGCCAACACCGACAGCCGATCGACAATCGCAGCTGGTGTCTCAGAATGTAGTGGCGCCGTCGCGCGCGGGAGGTTGGACTCGGCTAGAAGCTCGAGCAGCCCATCGTCGATTCGCTCAATGAGATCGTTCCGCTGCTGATTCAGTACGTCGATCCGACGCTTAGTCGCAGCCACGACATGGTCGTCGACGCTCGGTCTTCGCGCTTCGTCTTCTTCGTGCCAGAGCCGGATGTTGACAAGATGCTCCTCGCTTATCGCCCGGTCGAGCTCGGGCGTTCGACCAACCGACGACGGACCACCAACGAGAGAGTGTTCGACTGTACCTCGATCGAGGTGCCACGCGTCTACCATCTCCGCCTGCCAATCGACTAGCCTTCGCGCTGATAACATCGCCGGGTTCTTCCTGCTATCCCGCACGACCGTTCCCGTTACGCACCGCAGTCGTTGCGTCCCAGACCCCGATCACATCGCCACGCCTCGAAGCAGCCGGATCCGACTGGCTATCATGTCAATGGCGATATCGTTGTAGCCACCTTCCGGGATGATCACATCGGCATGGCGCTTGGAAGGTTCCACAAACTCCTCGTGCATCGGCCGTACTGTCTCGAGATACTGCTGCGTCACGCTTTCCAGAGTCCGTCCTCGCTCGTGAATATCCCGCGTGATGCGGCGCAGAAGGCGGATATCCGAAGGTGTGTCGACGAAGATCTTGATGTCGAGTAGCGCCCGCGCCTCGGGAAAGTGAAACAGGAGGATACCCTCAACGATCACGACATCCCGTGGAACTGTCGGGATGGTATCCGTAGTCCGCGCGTGAACAGTAAAGTCATAGACCGGTCGTTCAATCTCTTGGCCCATTTTGAGGGCCCGGATATGCTCGACAAACAAACCCGCTTCGATCGAGTCGGGGTGGTCGAAGTTACACCGCTCTCGCTGGGCCGGTGCGAGATCGGTTAGGTCGCAGTAGTAGGCGTCCTGCTCCAGAATCGTAACCGAGTCGAGATCGAGCCGCTGCATGATGTTGGTGGCCACGGTCGTTTTGCCTGAACCGGTGCCCCCGGCGATCCCTATGACCAACTGATTCAAGGCCTAGCCTTCGCGCTCGATCGTGCGCCGCCCGATCGAGTAGTACGAGAATCCATGGTTCGCCATGGTATCAAGATCAAAAACGTTGCGCCCATCAAACACGACCGGCTCTTTCAGCGTGTGCTTTATGCGTTCGATATCCGGGAATCGAAACTCGTTCCACTCGGTGACTATGATCAGCGCGTCGGCGCCTTGGAGCGCCGCGTAGGCGTCAGTAGCGTAATCGATTTGGTCACCGAGCACGCGACGCGCGTTCTCGATCGCTACCGGGTCAAACGCGGCAACCTCTGCACCGCTCGTCAAGAGCTCTTCGATTACCGTCAGCGCCGGCGCCTCGCGTACATCATCAGTCTGTGGCTTGAAAGCCAACCCCCATAGGGCAAAGCGTCGGCCGCTGAGATCTTCACCATAGTGAGAACGCACCTTATCAACCAATCGTCGCCGCTGTTGGTGATTGACTCGATGTACGGCATCGATCATGGTGAACTCGTAGTCGACCTCGTCCGCCAAGTGCTGCAGCGCTTGAACGTCCTTTGGGAAACAGGAACCACCGAAGCCGACGCCCGGAAATAGAAACGAAGCTCCCAAACGATGGTCGGTACCTACGCCGGCGCGCACTTGATCAACGTTTGCGCCTACCCGTTCACAGAGATTCGCGATCTCGTTCATGAACGTGATGCGACTCGCCAACATCGCGTTGGCAGCGTACTTCGTCATCTCAGCCGAACGGGTATCCATAAACAGGATCGGCTTACCGGTCCGGACGAATGGAGCGTAAAGGGCACGCATGACCTCCTGGCCGGTCTCATCATCGGCCCCTACGATCACCCGGTCTGGCTTCATGAAATCGTCCACCGCTGTCCCCTCCTTCAGGAACTCCGGGTTCGAGATCACTGAACAGCGGTGCTCGGACGTTTTCGCTAACTCGGCGCGTATGCGATCCGCGGTCCCAACCGGGACGGTGCTTTTGTTGACTAAGCATCTAGGGCCGTTGGCATGCTGTCCGATCATTTTCGCAACCGCGAGGACTCCGCTGATGTCGGGTGAGCCATCTTCCCCCGAAGGAGTACCCACGGCTATGAACAGCAACTCGTTGGACTCCACTGTCGCTACCGGGTCAGTCGTGAAGCTAAGGCGGCCCTCGTCGATATTGCGCACCACCAGCTCCTCCAACCCGGGCTCGTAGAAGGGAACCTTCTTGCGTTTCAGCGTCTCGATCTTGTCGGTATCGATGTCGCAGCATATGACCTGATTACCCATCTCAGCGAAGCAGGTACCCGTCACGAGCCCGACATACCCCACCCCGAACACTCCCAGGTTCATATCCACTCCCTCCGATCGCGACTGTGCGAGTCTATCATGGTGATTTGCGGGATGGTCTATCTTGGTGTGTCACTACCTGACCAACAAAGCTATTTTTCATTCGTTCGTCGTTCAAGTGTCGAAAACCGACAACCGGAGTCGGAATGATCAAACTTACCGAAGAAGCACGAACCAAGATCTCGGAGGCGCTCAACAGGGCCGACCCACCGCGGCGGCACCTCAGGATTCGAGCCAGCGTCGAAGCGGGGGCCTTCGCATACCATCTCGAAGCCCTGACTAACGAGATGGTCACGTCTCAAGATACCGTGCTCGACCAGGACGGATTCCACCTCGTGCTGGACCCCGAGAGCGCGGAGCGGCTCACGGGCACCCGAATCGACTACCGCGAGACGCTGGTCGAGAGCGGGTTCCAGTTCGACAACCCGAACCGGCCGACCAGCCCCAGCCTTCCCACGGGTGAGCGGACCGATCTCGAGGGACCGGTGCCGGATCGCGTTCGGATGCTCCTCGACACCGAAATAAACCCGGCTATCGCCGCGCACGGCGGGATGGTCCGGCTCGTCGATGTCCAGGACAACCGGGTTTATTTGGCGTTTGGTGGCGGGTGTCATGGCTGCGGGATGGTGGACGTGACCCTCAAGCAAGGGATTGAGACGCGAATCAGGGAGGCGGTGCCAGAGGTGGCCGAGGTAATCGACACCACCGACCACTCGACGGGGGCCAACCCGTACTACGCTTAGTGCGGCGGGGCGTTGATCAACAGCCGCTGGGATGGCGTCGCAACCGTTTCGCGCGGGAACGAACGGAAACCCCGCCGGTGCCAGCCGAGGAAGCTCTGTAAAGTGCAAGCCGGTCGCGGAGCGATCCCCGCGACCGGCGTTATCACTACAAGTCGATCTGCACCAACTTGTCGTCGGCGGCTGGTTTCTTCTTGAGCACCATCTGCTCGTAATACTCTCGGACCATCGCCGCCTCCCGAGCCGCCTTCTTTCCAGCCAAACGCTCCTCGTGCGCGTTCTGCGGTCCCTCGCCGCGGTCACGCACCCTCGAAGCGTCCGATTCGTGGACCTGAAGCGCGTGCTCGTAGTTTCCGAGCGGGACTTCCTTCCCGCCGGCGAAGATCTCGTGTCGACCGTGCTCCTTATACCACTCAGCTACGGTGGCGTTCTTGTGCATGTGCTCGATGATATTTCGCCATCCGTGCCCGGTGTTGTAGGCGCAGAACGAGATCTCGCCTTCCTGGGTGGCGTAAGGGATGATACACATCTCGGTACGCCGGAAGTCGTAGTTGAACAGATCCTGGAACCACATGCCAGCTACGAACAGGAAGTTCCACGGATCCTTGCGACGCTCCCACGCGCCCTCGGCATCGAGCGATCCATAGTCCCTGCCTGACAACCCGTACGACTTGTCGAATTTCTTCAGCAACTCCTTCAGGGTCAGGCTCGGTGGCGCCTCGAACGGTTTGTAGTTCTTCAGCAGCGCCAGACCAATCATGAGGTTCGACAACCGCTTCCCACGCGCCGCGTCGGTGACCTTCGAGAAGTCCGATGCCAACCCGGGGATATCGAGGAACTGCGGTACGGGAGCGAACTCCTTGGTCTCCTTGTTCAGCATGAACGCCGTCCCAACTCCACAGTTGGGATGGCAACCACAGCTCACCTGGCCCCACTCGGCGCCCGGTCCGTGCACCACATCGGCCAAATCCGAGAACGTCCCCATCAAGGAAAGAGGGAACCAATCCCGGAGCGGCTCAGTTACGTTGAGCTGTTTCTTCACGTCATGCGCCATGTGGCTCAGCGTGTATCGCTGTCGCATGCGCCGTTCGTCGGTGATCTCCTCGTCGCGACCGGTAAATGAAACCGGCTGGAAAGCGATAAACGCGATCTTCTTGGGATTGTCGAGCGCAAACCGGATGATCGGCCCGACCTGATCGTTGTTGACACTGTTGACCAGTGTCGTGACCAGAATCACTTGGACTCCGGCTTCGTACAAGTTATCGATCGCCTTCAACTTAACGTCGAACAGGTTGCTGACCTTACGGTGGGCGTTGGCGTCGTTGCCGATGCCGTCGAACTGTAAGTAGGCAAACCGTAGCCCTGCCTCGGCAGCTTGCTTCGTGAACTCCAAGCTCTTCGCGAACTCGATGCCGTTAGTCGCCGCTTGCACCGAGTTGTAGCCGATGTCGCGGCAGTATTTGACCGCCCGCATGAAATGCGGCGAGAGCGTGGGCTCGCCACCCGAGAACTGAACCGACATCTGGCGCCGCGGCTTGATCTTGAGCGCGTTGTCGAGAAGCTCCTTGATCTCTTCCCACTCCAATTCGTGTACGAAACCAACCTGATTGGCATCCATGAAACACGGATCACACATCATGTTGCAGCGGTTCGTGAGATCAACCGTCATCACCGCGCCGCGACCGTGCTTGATCGTCGAGCTGCCATGATCGTGGAGGTCGCCGTCGTTGTGAGTCCGCAAGTCACGCCCCGGGAAGTTCGACTCGATCCACTCAAGGAACTCCGAGTCGATCGCCATTAAGTCCTCGAAACGACCGTGATCCGGACACTCTTTGACCATCCATATCTGGCCATCCCGCTCCACGACCTGGGCCTTAATCTCGCCCACCTTCTCGTTGATCAGAACGGTGTAATCCTCTTTGCCGTCGATGATCCGCTGGCGTGCCTCGACGACGCACTTTGGGCACAACGAGTCCGTTTCCCGCGGCCAGCCCAACTTGGGCTTGGATTTCTCCCACGACTTGAGCAGCGGTTTATCCGACCACTTGGGCGTAAACGACGGGTTCGGCCGGTATTGATTGAAGAACTGAATTCCACGGAAGAGCACTGAGGCGACCTTGGTGACCCCCCAGTCGAACGTCTTCGCGAGTCGCTTGCCGACTCCGACGTTGACGTTACCGCGTGGATCTAGGTGCCGATCGGGAACCGTGAACGAGCTCGTATCGAACTCGTCGGTAGCCCCGCTACCGTTGCCACCCACGCCGGCCGCTTCGAGTGCCTTGCGTTGGGCCTCGGTGGCCTGGTCGGCGACTTGCGTATTCACCTTGATCATCAAGGTCCTCCTCCATCCGGTGAGGGATGAACTCAGATTAGAATCTGGTCAATCCTGTCTATGTTAGCCGTCGCTAACCTCGCTGTAAAGCCCGGAGACTCCTCACCTACAACCTAACTAAGCCTGAGCCCCCCGACTCTGCCATAGCAGACTTGGCAACGAATGAGCGAATCCGCGAGCGGTGTAGAGCACCTCAGTTTCGCCACGGCACGAATACCAGCACGCCGTGCAGGTGTTCTTGGCGTGGGCTTCGTGGAGCTCGTCCAGCACGTCGCCGATGTCGTCGGTGCGCAGGTTCCCGCACGGCTCGCTGGCGTTGAACTCGACGCACTTAGAAACGACCATCTGGTTGTCGACGTTGAACATCGCCTTTCCGGCGATGCAACCCTCGATCCCATCGTTTGCCGCCTCATCGAACCTTTCCAGGTACATCTTGTTGGCGTGAAACGTTTCCGGATAGCGCTGCTTTAGATCGAGCAGCACCTCGGTGGCGCCGCCAAGATGACGTTGGTCTTCGTTCCCCGTTTTCATTACCGAGTAGGGCTGCACTTGCCAATAGACTCCCAGTTCGCGAGCCAACTCACATAGCGCGGGCATTTGATCCAGGTTGTCGTCGGTAAGCACCGAGATGATTTGAACCCGCTGGTAGGAACGGTCGGCGCGATTATCGCGGAGCTGTTCGATCGCCTTGACGGCCCGCTCGAACGCGAACTTGACCCCGCGGTGCCGAGCGTGCTTGTCCGGGTCCGCGTAGTCGATCGACACCGAACAGCCCCACAAACCGGCTTCCCATAGCTGGCGAGCTCGTTTGGGCGTTATCCCTGATCCAGAGGTCGTCAGATACGGAAAATGGTCGCGCGACAGGACCTCAATGATGGTGTGGATGTCGCGCCTGAGCATCGGCTCGCCACCGGCTAGCGAGACGATCAGCGACCCCAGGCTCGACAGCTTTTCGGCTCCGATGACGAAATCCTCGAGCGAGCACTCCTCGTGCGGCTTGAAGTCGTTCTCCCAATAAGTACAGAAAGAGCACCCATAATTGCAGTTGTACGTGACTTGCCACGTCACCCAGACCGGTTGGCCCGTGGCGTAGGCCTTGACGAGGCGATACTTCTTGCCCCATCGAGGCCGGCGATCGTCGGCCAGGTAATCGTCGACGGACACCGGCGGACCGATCGGGATCTCGATGACCCGACCAGAGCCGTTCCCCCACTCCACCTCAGCGGTGGGACGGTTGGCTCGACTTGTATCGGGAAGCAGAGTTTCGAGCGGTATGGGCCTGTTCATGCACTCGTCCGCAAAGAAGTGTAGAGAGAGAGATCGAGCTCGGGAGATTTGTTGGGGTAGTCTAACCGAGCCGTTTTAGTCCTGTCAAACTGCTCGCTCACGCCGGCCAAACCCGGCCCTCCAATTGCACGTCTCGGGGAACGGCATTGCGGGTGTCAACGATCGCGGGTGCCCACCGAGCCAACGCGCGATAGTCGACCCGGTCGTGGTCGGTTGCGATGACCGCTAGATCGAACCTCTCGACCGTTTCTTGGTTCAGTTCAATCGATTTCATTCCTGCCCATTTCGCATGCTGACGACCGGCGTGGATAACCGGAATATGAGGGTCGAAGTACCCGACCTCGGCGCCCCGGCGCTCGAACTCTTCCATAAGCCGGTAGCTCGGCGACTCCCGATCGTCAGCCACATTGGGCTTGAACGCCAACCCCACGATCAACACTCGGCTGCCGTCGACCTGCTTCCCCTGAGCGGCAAGCGCCTCGGCTGAGCGCTCGATCACGAACTCAGGCATCCGCCGGTTGACCTCTCCGGCGAGCTCGACAAACCGCGCGCGCTGGCCGAGTTGATCCGCCTTCCACGCCAGATAGTAGGGGTCGATCGGGATACAATGGCCACCCCACCCCGGTCCAGGATCGAAGCGCATAAAACCGAACGGCTTGGTGGACGCCGCGTCGAGTACCTCCCAAACATCGACGTCCATCTCCCGGAGAATCACCTTCAGCTCATTGACAAAGGCGATGTTGACGGCCCGAAAGACGTTCTCGGCGAGCTTCGTAGCCTCGGCTACCCGCGCCGATGAAACGCGAACGGTGGATACGACGACCTGATCGTACAGCGATTGAGCCAAGTCGCCGGAAACCTGATCCACCCCACCCACGACTTTGGGTATCGTACGGGTGGTGAATTCCGTACTACCCGGATTTTCACGCTCTGGCGAGAAAGCCAGAAAAAAATCGCGTCCCAAGATCAGACCGGATTCCTCGAGCTTAGCGCGGAGTAACTCGTCGGTCGTACCCGGATACGTCGTCGATTCCAACACCACCAACTGGCCCGGCCTCAACCGAGTCACGATTCGCTCCGCTGTCCCGATGATAAACTGCATGTCAGGCTCCCGATCCGGCGTCAGAGGCGTCGGCACGCAGATCAACAGCGCATCGGGTTCGGACAATCGCTCGAAGTCGGCAGTGGGCGTGAATTGACGCTGCTTTATCACAGCCTCGATGCGACTCTCATCCAAATGGCCAATGTAACTCTGGCCGCGTTTGAGCTGTTCGATCTTGTCGTTGTCGACATCGAAGCCGAGCACGGTAAACCCTTGCTCGGCGAACGTCAGCGACAGCGGCAGACCGACGTAGCCCAGGCCGATCACGCCTACAACGGCGGTGCGATCTTCGATGCGTTGCTCGAGGGTCTTGGCCGCTGGTATCACCGGCTGAGCGTCAACGTGCTGCGCTGATACCACTCGACGCTCATTGCAGAACCTCGGGGCCTCTAGACGGTGTCGCGCTCAAGGGGTTCCAGATCCTCCACGGTCACCAGGACTCGCCTCGGCTTCGTGCCGTCTGGCGGGCCGACGATGTTGGCTTGCTCTAGCTGATCCAGGATCCGCGCCGCGCGCGAGTAGCCGACCTTCAGTCGCCGCTGCAACAGGCTGGTGGAGCCCTGCTCATAGTCGACGACAATCCTCGCAGCCGCCAGGAACAACTCGTCCCGCTCGTCGAGAGCAGCCATCTCGAGCTCAGAGGCCTCGGCTATGATGTCGACTTGAGGGGCGATCTTATCGGCCCCAAGCGCCTCACCCGCGGCGCGCAAATACTCGACGATTCTCGATGTCTCCTCGGTTGATACGAACGCCCCCTGGATCCGCACCGGCTCAGCGCGATCGGCTGGCAGGTAGAGCATATCTCCGTCCCCGAGCAGTTGCTCCGCACCGTTCGCATCGAGGATCGTGCGGCTGTCGATCTTCGAGGACACCTGAAACGAGATACGAGACGGGAAATTCGCCTTTATGACACCGGTGATGACGTTGACCGAAGGTCGCTGGGTAGCCAGTACGAGATGAACGCCCACCGCCCGCGCCATCTGGGCCAACCGAGCCAGTGGCTCTTCGATCTCGTTCTGAACGGTCAACATGAGATCGGCCAACTCATCGATGACGACGACGATGAACGGTAGCGGATTCGAAGGTCCGTCGTCATCGTCGATGCCGCGCAGGTCGTCGCCTCGGCGGGCGCGGCTGTTGTAGTCGTCCAGACTGCGGACCCCGTTTGCGGCCAGCAACCGATAGCGGCGTTCCATCTCCGCCACCGTCCACTTGAGCGCTTTGGCGGACTGGCGATGCTCCACAACCACCGGGTGGAGAAGGTGCGGGATATCGTTGTAGGTGATGAGCTCGAGCATCTTGGGGTCGATCATGATGAACCGTACCTCGTCGGGGCCGTAGCGGTACAACAAGCTTGTCACGATCGCGTTGATGCAGACCGATTTTCCTGACCCTGTCGCACCTGCAATCAGCAGGTGGGGCATCCGCGCGAGATCGGTCACCACCGGCGCTCCGGCGATCTCGCGCCCGAGCACCAAGGGCAGTCGGCCACGAAACTGGTTCCACGCGTCGGACTCCAACATCTCCCGGATTGTGACTACCCTTGGCTCGGGGTTGGGAACCTCAATGCCGACCGCGCCGCGACCGGGGATTGGAGCCACGATCCGGATGCGTTGGGCGCGCATTGCCAATGCCAAATCGTTGGAGAGGTTCGCGATCCGGTTCACCTTGACTCCCGGCGCGGGCTTGATTTCGAACCGTGTGAGAACGGGTCCCGAATGAATCGCCACCACCTCGCCCTCGACGTTGAACGAGTGGAGCTTCTCGACCACCAGTTGACCCATCGCTTCGAGGTCGCCGTGGCTCCGCTCGGTACCACCGCCCTGTGACACCGCCAACAGGTCGATTGGCGGCAAGAACCCTTCGGGCTCTATCACTGGCCCGGCGGCGACCGCTTTCTCATGTGCCGGGCGGGCGCGCTTCTCAGTCGCTAATGGGGAAATTGGGTGTACGGCTTCGCGCCGCTTGACCACAGGCTCACGGGCGGGATCGCCGTCGGTTTCGATCTCTAGTGCCGGCGCCTCCTCGGTCGCGATCGAGCGTTCTTCTCGCCAGCGCGATACGGTGTCACCCAGCGCCTCGATCCCGGCCCGTGCCTGACGACCCCCGGCACGTCCGATCTCGACTCCGGTCTCGACTCCAC
Source organism: Gemmatimonadota bacterium (assembly GCA_039588915.1). GTDB lineage: Bacteria > Gemmatimonadota > Gemmatimonadetes > JACCXV01 > JAHWKZ01 > CAMYLR01. The sequence continues at coordinate 13,553 of JBDGYV010000001.1, read as the reverse complement.
CCGCCAACGAGACTCGAAAAACAACCACCACGAGCAGCGCCAGCGCCACCGTGCACACCAGAAACGCTCCGGTCACACCAACCACGTCGATCAAGACCGTCGCGGCGACATTGCCGACCCAGCCAGCCCGCGTCGATCCGGCCGCTCCCCCCTGCCAGGCACCAACAACACCCATCAGCCCCAAGCCAACGATCACTACGGCAACGGCGACGGCTGACATCGCCGCCGCGCGGCGGCTTGCACGGCCGAAGAACAGTGACCCACCCCACACCAGCAACAGCCCGCCGATCAATAGCGCGCCGTACCCGAAGATGCGGTACAAGTAGTACGTGCTGTAGGCGCCAACGATGCCGACCCGGTTGAGCGTTGTCAGCGTGCGCTCAGCAGCCGGATCGTATGGCCACAGCGCCACCAGCACGAACACGCCAGTCGCGGCCATGAGCAGGCCTAGGACCTCGCCGCGTAGACGCATCGTCCTCGATTTCTTGCGGCGTCGTGCCACTTCCGCCCGCTACGCCGGCGCCGGCGCGCTCAACCACTCCTCGACGAACCGCGTGTGCAGCTCGCCGTCGGTGAATGTGGGCTCCTCGATGAGCCGCTGATGGAGTGGGATAGTGGTTTGAACGCCCTCGATCACGAATTCCTCGAGCGCGACACGCATGCGCGCGATCGCCTGATCACGATCGGCACCATGGGTCAGTAACTTGGCGATCAAGGAGTCGTAGTGAGGTGGGATGCAATACGATTGGTAGACGGCCGTGTCCACCCTGACGCCGGGTCCACCTGGCTGGTGAAAGCTGGTGATCGTACCCGGCGATGGCATGAACTCTCGATCTGGATCCTCAGCGTTGATTCGGCATTCGATTGCGTGGCCCCGGAATTTGATTCCGTCTTGACGAAGCTCGATCCGCTCGCCGGCGGCCGTTCGGATCTGCTCGATCACCAGATCCACCCCGGTGAGCATTTCCGTGACCGGGTGCTCGACCTGAATCCGAGTGTTCATCTCCATGAAGTAGAACTCGCCACTGTCGGTTAGCAGGAACTCGATCGTCCCGGCACCGACATAGTCGATACGCTTCGCGCCCTGCACGGCGGCTTCTCCCATCCGCGCCCGCAGGGCCTCGTCCACAGCGGGCGACGGAGCCTCTTCGAGCAACTTCTGGTGTCTGCGCTGAGCCGAACAATCTCGCTCACCCAGATGCACCAGGTTGCCATGCCGATCACCCAGGACTTGAATCTCTACGTGTCTCGGTTGGTGAAGGTACTTCTCAATGTACAATCGTCCGTCCCCAAAACTGGCTTCCGCCTCGCGTCGAGCTTGCGGCAGCACGCGCTCGAATTCCGCCGCATCACGCGCTACCCGCATCCCCTTTCCCCCACCCCCAGCAGTCGCCTTGATCAGGACCGGATAACCGACCTCTACGGCCGCACTCAACGCCCGCTCGGGGTCGTCCGTCAGCTCCGGCGATCCAGGCACGACCGGCACACCGGCAGCCGCCATCACCCTCCGGGCTTCGGCCTTATCGCCCATCTGCCGGATCTGCTCGGGGGAGGGACCAATGAACAACAATTGCGAGTCGCGGCAGATCTCCGCAAACTCTGCGTTCTCAGCGAGAAAGCCGTACCCTGGATGGACCGCGTCGGCGCCGGTGATCTCAGCAGCTGCTATTAAGCGTGGGATGTTGAGGTACGATTGCGCCGCCGGACCGGGGCCGACGCACACCGCCTCGTCGGCGAACCGTACGTGTAGGGCATCATCATCGGCATCGGAATGCACCGCTACCGACTTCAGTCCCAGCAGCTTACAGGCGCGGATGATCCGGAGGGCGATCTCCCCCCGGTTCGCGATCAGGACTTTAGCAGGCAATTAGGCCGTGTCGATCTCGAAGAGAACTTGGCCGTACTCGACCGGATGGCCGTTCTCGACGAGGATCTTTCGAATCACGCCTCCGACGTCTGCTTCGAGCTCATTCATGAGCTTCATGGCCTCGAGAATACAGAGCGTTTGCCCCGGCCGAACGGAATCGCCGACCTCAACGAACACCGGGGCCTCAGGCGCCGGCGAGCGATAGAAGGTCCCGACCATTGGTGACGTGACTTGGTGGGCGGTCCCCACAGGAGAGTCACCCTCGGCGCTTGGAGCATCGCTCGTCTGCGCTGCAGCCGGGGCCGAGCCGACGGTGTGAACCTCAACGTCGCTGCTCTGTCCGGCTCGGTGGTTCTTGACGATCCGAACCGCATGGCCCCAGCGACGAATCTCGAGCTCGTCGATGTCACTTTCCTCCACGAGCCGAATCAGTTTGAGGAGCTTCTCCTTTTTCATGGAACTCGCTCCAGGTATTCACGACTCCGTGTGTCGATCCGGACTTTTTGACCACGATTGACAAATAGGGGTACCTGAATGACAGCGCCGGTCTCCAACCGAGCGGGTTTCGTGCCGCCGGTCGCCGTATCGCCACGCACACCAGGCTCCGTTTCGATTACCTCAGCCTCGATGAAGTTGGGGAGCTCGACGCCGATCACCCCCCCGTCGTGCATTAGCACGTCGCAAACGGTGTTCTCCATCAAGAACGACTTCTGGTCGTCGAGCAGATTCTCGCTGACAGCGTGCTGATCATACGTTTCTGAATCCATAAAATGCGCATGATGATCGCTTGAGTAGAGATACTGCATGCGACGTCGCTCAAGCCTCGCCTCCTCGACCCGCTCACCGGCGCGAAAGGTCCGGTCGACGACCCGGCCGGTATCAACCCGTTTTAGCTTGGTACGCACGAAGGCACCGCCTTTACCGGGTTTGACGTGCTGAAAGAACGTGACCTGCCACAGGTCGCCGTCGATCTTGAGCACCATGCCGTTGCGAAAGTCTGCGGTGGTTGCCATGTCTGAGAAAGGGGAAAAGCTAGAGGACGATGAACTCGTCTTTGGGTGCGCTCGTCAAAACCTCGATCGCCGAAGAACCTACGCGTACGACGTCCTCAATGCGCACGCCACCCAACCCTTCAATATAAATGCCGGGTTCGACGGTCACCACCGTATCAGCTTCCAGCCGGTGCTCGCTGCGGCGCGAGATCCCGGGTGGTTCGTGGACCTCAAGCCCGATGCCGTGACCGAGCGAATGCCCAAACTGGGGTCCATACCCGGCCGCCTCGATGACGTCGCGTCCTAGCGCATCGGCGTCGCGACCTGCCAGTCCGACATGGAAGCCATCCAGCGCGGCTTCTTGAGCTTCGAGCACAATCGCGTAGACCGTCGCTAGCTCCGGGTCGGGCTTTCCGCAGGCCACGGTGCGTGACATGTCGCTAGCGTACCCATCCACGATGGCTCCAAAATCGAACAAGACAACTTCGCCACGGGTAAGCTGCCGTCGACTCGGACGCGCATGGGGCCGGGCCGAATGATCACCGAACTGCACGATCGTCTCGAACGCCGACCGTTCACCGCCGTGCTCGATCACCGCCCGGTCGAGACGCGACGCCAACTCGAGCTCAGTCACACCCGGCTGGATCGTGTCCAGAACATCGGCCAGCGCCTGGTCCCCCACCTCGGCGGCTCGTCTCAGCGCTGCTAACTCCGGCTCGGACTTTTTGACCCTGAGCTCCACCACCCAATCGATGATGGCCTCCAGCGGGGGTCCGCCCTCGGATTTCCAACCGGTCCACTCGGCGACGGTCATATACCGGCCCTCAAAGGCCACCTTGGCATGATTTTCCCGAGCCAGCCGCTTTCGAGCGGCGGATAACGCACTTTCATTGTGTATCTCGGTTTCAATCCTGGGATCGACCTCCTCACGGACTTGGCCCGCATAGCGAAAGTCGGTCAGCAGCGTATCCTGCCCATCGGCGGTCACGATGAGCACCCCTGATGAGCCAGAGAAAGCACTCAAGTAGCGTATGTCGGAGAGGCTGGTGACAAGCATCGCCGACGCCCCGATCGGTTCAAGCCGGGAGCGTACTGCGTTACGCCGGACAGCAGGTGTAGACAGCGGCTTGCTCTGAGTCTCTAGCGGCGACTGAGCCACTGCTCGAATTCTGGATCCTCCGCGATCGCCTCGGCGATCTCCGCTGACGGAGATCGCGCGGGCTCACCAACCGATTCGCTCGCCAGTGAGGTGCCGGATCGCTCATCGGCGTCCCGACTACGCTCGATCTCTGCCATCAGCGCCTCGATTCGTTCCGCGACCTCCGAATCCTGCGGCGCTCGGGTCGCGAGCCGCTGATAGATCGCTACGGCGCGCTCATACAAGCCTTGTTGCACGTAGATCTCGGCCAGCGTCGTCGTGGCAAGGTCCCCTTCGGGAGGGTCTTCGGTCGGCCGCGTAACCATGCGGAACAGCAGTATACGGACCGGGTATCCGCCATGCAACGACCGCCAGGCTCCTCGACGCGGTAACCAGGCGGCGGTATTCTTCATATTCGCATTTGTTTCTGATTCCGCCTTCTCGAGGACGATACCTCACATGATGAAGCAGCTTCGCGATTCGACCAAGATCATCATGATCCTGGTTTCTATCTCCTTCGTCGGCCTGATGGTCTTCGAATGGGGAATGGACTTCTCGGGCCGGGGAGCCGGTGGTGGAGTACCAAACCAACTGGGCTCAGTGAACGGTGCCGAGATCTCGATCGACGAATACCAGCGGCAGTACCGGTTACTCTACGAACAGGCTCAGCAGCGGACCCCCGATGGCGACGTGTCCGCAGAGCAGCAGAGTCAGCTGGAGGAAGAGGCGTGGGATGCCGTCGTCGATTTCGCACTGCTGCAGCGCGAGGCCGCGAACCGCGACATCAGCGTGACCGACACCGAGCTCATCGAGTTCATTCGTAGCAACCCGCCGCGAGACGTGATCAATCTCCCAGCCTTCCAGACAGACGGGCAGTTCGACATGCAGAAATACCAACGCGCGCTGACGGACCCCGCGCTGGCACCGACTTGGGGCGAGTACGAAGCACAACTGAGAGTCAACCTGCCGCTGCAAAAGCTGCAGGAGCAGGTCGTCGCCGGCGTAACGGTGACCGACGCCGAGCTGCTCGAGACGTATCGATCGCAGAACGAACGAGCTCGCATTCAGTACCTGTTTCTGGATCCTGATCGGCTGGTCAGCGACGATGAGATCAGCGTCACCACAGACGAGATTCGGCAAGCCTATGAAGCGAACCGCGAGCAACACTATCGCGACCCGAGCGCCAGGATTCGGCACGTCAGCTATCAACCGGAGGTTACAGCCGCCGACTCGGCCGCTGTAAAAAGCCGTGCCGACAGCTTGGCTCGTGTAGCGGGGCAGCCGGATGCGGATTTCGCCGCGCTCGCTCGCGCTCAGTCTGACGATGTCTTGACTCGGGATAACGGTGGCGAGTTGGGTTGGTTCGCGCCGACCTCGATGGCGCTGGCTTTTCAGCGTGCGGTGGAGGGTCTCGAAAAGGGCCGGGTTTCCGCCGCCGTGCTGACCGAATTCGGATATCACATCATCAAGCTTGAGGACCGATTGAACGAGGACGGCGACACACGGCTTCGAGCCCGTCACATCCTGTTGCAGATCGAGCCTTCAACATCGGCGAGAGATTCGGCTCGGGAAGCGGCTCGCGCGTTCGCCCAGGATGCCAGCACGGAAGGGGCTGACTTCTCAGCAGTCGCCGCCGCACACGGTGTCGAACCAACCCAATCGCCGCTGTTCGAGAACGGCCTGGTAATCCCGGGCATCGGTCCCGCCCGCGAACTCGCCGAGTTCGCGTTCGCCAACGACACAGGGGCGGTAAGCGGCGCCCTCGAACACGGCGGTGCGTTCTATGTTCTGCGGGTGGACGACCGCTATCCGGCCGGCTACGTCGCTCTGGAGCAGGTCGAGCAGTCGCTGCGCACCGATCTGATCCACGAGAAGAAGCAGGCGGCCGTCAGAGAAATGGTACCGGGGATCCAGGCCGCGGTACAGGGCGGTGGGCTCGATGGGGCAGCTCGACAGTTCGGACTAGAGGTCGGAGCGTCCAACTCCTTCACCCGGCTGAACAACATAACCGGGATAGGGAGCGGCACCGCAGTAGCCGGAGCGGCGTTCGGGCTCGCACAGGGGCAGCTCGCCGGCCCGATTGAGGCAACGCGGGGTCTCTATTTCATCCGCTTGTTGGAGAAGCAACCGTACGATTCCGAGGCGTTTGCACGGGAGCGCGAGTCGCTTCTTAGTCAACTGCGCGTCGGCAAGATGCGGGAAGTCTTCGAGACCTGGTTCGACGATCTCCGAGAACGCGCCAGGGTCGAAGACAACCGGGCCCAGATCCTGGGGACGACCTAGCTACTCGCCGCCCTTTGGTTGGTCGTCGGAGTCGATATCCTCCTTGATCTCGCTCACTCCGCGTTTGAATTCGCGGATGCCCTTGCCCAAAGACTCACCTAGCTCCGGCAACCGCTTAGCTCCAAAAAGCAGCAACAAGATAAAGAGGATAAGTACGATCTCTTGCATTCCGATCGATCCAAACATGACTCTCCCTCCACGTATCCGACGGTTGCGCTCGCCGGCTAGAAGAACGCCCGGTACAGATAAGCCGCACTAGCGACCCCCACCAGACTCATAATACTAACTGATATCGTCAACGGCCCCAGCGTGAGCGCGACTGCCGCCAGATCGATCGATAACGGCCCGAATACTCCGTTAAGCGACGTCGTGAAGAAACCCTTGGCCACCCCATCAGGGAGGAATCGAGCCAGCAATTCTCCGACCAGAGTACCGGCTAGCAATCCCGACGTGAGAATCACCGTGTACACTTTGAAGTTCTTGCGGTGCACGGAGGCTCCTACTCCGGATGGCCGGCAGAAGCTAGACGCACGTCGCTATCGATCCCGAGCCAGCACATAGTCGACGGCAGCATCCATGACCTCTCGCGACGGCGTAGCCGGCAGCCCCTCGAGCGTCTCACGTGCTCGATCAGCGTACTCGCAGGCGATACGACGGGTGGCTTCGATGCCGCCCCGATCGCGCACCAACTCGACGACGCGTTGGATGTCGTCTGGGGTGGCTTGTTCCTGTGGCTCGAAGACCATGTTTACAGAACGCCTCTCGGCCGGCGACAAGTGCGGTAGCCCGTAGTCCATCAGGTCATCAATCAGCTGAAATGCCATCCCGAGCCGACGTCCGTACTCCTTGAGAGGTTCGCGCTGCTCAGGCGCCCCGATCGCCGCGCCCATCTCACAAGCCGTCGAGATCAGGCTGGCGGTCTTCTTCTCGATCAAGAAGAAGTACTGCCGCGGATCCTCAACCAGTTGGCCGTGGTGCGCGATCTCGACCATCTCCCCGATCGTGAGATCGTTCGTCACTCGGGCAGCCAACCCGATGAGCTCTAGATCACCGATGCGAGTGATCTCGGTCATAGCTCGCGAGTACAGATAGTCACCCATGATGACCGACACCTTGTGACCCCACCGACTGTTGAGCGTAGGTCGTCCACGCCGCATCGACGACCGATCGATCGAGTCGTCATGGACCAACGTCGCCATATGGATAATCTCGATCACCGCACCGAGGGCTACCTCACGGTTGTCCGGTCTTTCCTCGACACGGTTGGCGAGCGCCAGTAGGGCAGGGCGGAACAGCTTCCCGCGCACCCGCTGCAGGTGGAACGAAACCTCATTGATGAACGGGACGTCGGCTTCCAGAACCGCGCCCATGTGGGCGAGCACGTCGTCCAACACATCGTGGACGAGTCCCTGAATCGCGGTCAGCGACGGTCGGGTGCGGTCTACTTCTTGCTGAGCGGCGCCGCGACGCATGTTCGGCAGCTTAACGCCGCTCCTGTATGTGGGCAATAAGGGCCTCGTACCAGGCGTACGGAACCGTCGGCCTTCCCAGCCGACCGCGATGACCCGGCGTACCGTGAAAGTCTGATCCCCCAGTCACCAACAGTCCCAGTGATGCCGCCATTTGCTCGTAGTGTCGGGTATTCGCCGCCGAGTGCTCGGTGTGTCGGGCCTCGATCCCGTCGAGGCCCGCCTCGACCAAGACCGGGATCAAGTCGTCCCGTCTAAACGTGCCCGGGTGGGCCAGAACGGACACGCCGCCCGCGGCGCGGACCAGATCGAACGCCATCGCCGGCTCGAACGCCGCCTTGGCCACAAAAGCCGGTCGGTGTCGGCCCAGGTAGCGCTGGAACGCCTCGTCGACCGACGCCGCATGGCCCCGCCGTACCAGCGCCATCGCCACGTGCGGCCGGGCGATCGTACCGGTCCGACTCTCAGCCTCGACGTCTGACATCTCGATGTCGAGTCCGAGGTTTTTCAGCCGTTCGACGATCTGTGTTGCGCGCTGTTCGCGCTCCCGCGCGAAGTGCACCAGCGCGGCGATGAAATTTGGCTCTTCCAGATCGAAGCCGTACGCCAGGATGTGGGCCTCACGACCACCGACCTGGCACGTGAGCTCGGTCCCCGCCAGCACCTCCAAGCCGGGCGGGGCGGCGGCGCGAGCGGCCGGGATCGCCGCTACCGCGTCGTGATCGGTCACCGCGATCGCGGTTAGCCCCACATCCGTGGCCGCCGCCACCAAGTCGGCTGGCGAGCACTCACCATCGGACACGGTCGTGTGTGTGTGAAGGTCGACGCTCACCGATTCAGAGGAGCCCGTCCAACACCTCGAGTGCCAACTCGTATCGACCAAACGGGGGCATCAAGTACACCCCACCGACGCCAACCATGCTGCGCACGCCGTCCAACGCTTCGCGAGCGATGGTCACACCTTCGGCCATACCCTCTTCACGGCTCCGTGAAGCTCGCATGCGTTCGCGGATCGGCTCGGGGATGTTCATCCCAGGAACCTCGTTGTGAAGAAATTCGGCGTTCCGAAACGAGAACAGCGGCAGTATCCCGACCAGGATCGGAATCGGGGATCGACCTAGCTGTTCTATGAAGCGCTCTAAATGACGTGGATCGAAGACCGGCTGTGACATCGCGAACTCAGCCCCCGCCACGACTTTGCGCTCGAAGCGCTCCAGCTCCTGCTCCAGATCGATCGCACCCGGGTTGACACCGACGCCAAGGTGCAGGTCAAGCGGGATACCGGTTGGCTTGCCGGCCGCGTCAACGCCGCGACTCAACCCCCGCGCCACTCGCACCAGCCCAATCGAATCGACGTCGAACACCGCGGTTGGCACCGCGTACTCCCCCGCCTTTGGTGGATCGCCGGTGATGATCAGCACGTTGCGGACATCCAGCGCACGAGCCGCCATGAGATCGGCCTGCATACCGTACAAGTTCCTATCCCGACAGCAGTAGTGGATGATCGTCTCTATGCCGACACGCTCCTGGAGAACGCGGGCGATCGCCAGCGGGGTCACCCGCGGTGAGATGCGAGAGTACTCGGGGATGTTGACGGCGTCGACGCCAGCTGCCTCCAGCTCAGTCACCGCACCGATAACCGGCGCCAGATCGGCGCTCATCGGCGGCGTTAGCTCGACCGAAGTGACAAACTTCTCGTTCTCTACCAACAGTTTCGCCAATCGAGACTTGCGAGCGGTCTCGACCGGTATTGGTCCGGGTCCGGTTGGCTCCTCCAACAGCTCGACCGTCTCGATCGTCCGCGCACCGGGCACAAACCCCGAAACGGCCAGCTTCATCTGCCGAACGTGAGCAGGGGTTGTCCCGCAGCACCCGCCGAGCAACCGGACCCCGGCACGAACAAATCGCTTGGCGTACTTGCCGAAGTACTCGGGGCTCGCCATGTACATCAACCGCCCCTCAACCGATTGTGGCAACCCTGCGTTGGGCATCGCCGCCAGCTTGACCGATTGCCCGTCCTGCATCCGGACCACGCAGTCGAGCATCGGTTTGGGACCAACGCTACAGTTGGCACCCACTAGATCGGCGCCGGCGGCCAGCAGTCGGCCCACGAGCTCCTCGGGCGATTGGCCCGACTGGATGCGACCATCCTCCCCAAATGTCATGAGCGCCACCACCGGCACGTCGCCATCGAACCCACGAATCGCCGCCAACGCGGCCTCCATCTCGTTGATCGCGGAGATCGTCTCGACGACCAACAAGTCAACATCCGCCTCGAGCAGCGCCTGGACCTGTTCTGCGAAAATCGCCCGCATGTCATCGATGCTATAGTCGCCAGCGACTTGGCCCCTTACGCCGATCGGGCCGATCGACCCCCCGACGAACGCCCGATTCTGGCTGGCTTCCCGAGCCAGCCGCACACCGGCCTGGTTGATCTCGACGACCCGATCTTCGAGCCCGTGACCCAGCAGCCGGGCCCGGTTGGCACCGAAGGTATTGGTCTCCAGCAAATCGGCGCCGGCTTCGACGTACGCGGCGTGGACTTCCTGAATCATGTCCGGGCGGCTGAGCGAAAGCACATCGAAACACTGGTTAATGAACACCCCTCGCTCATAGATCTGCGTGCCCATCGCTCCATCCGCGACCAGCACGCCGGCCTCCAATCGCTCGAGGAACTCTTCTCCCCGCGCACGGGATACGGTTTTTTCTACACCAGTCATGTGCGGTCAGAAGCTACCGTGGGGAGCGATCTTCCCCAACCCACTGGAGGATCTCGGCAGCGGTTTCGTTGGTGGGATCGATCAGCAGCATCTCTTCCGCCGAGCGCCGGGCAGCCTCGGTATTGCCGGCGTCTAGATGCCAACGCGAAGCTGCAGACAGAGACTCAAGGACGTTTGCAGCACGACCGCTCTGCCGCGCGCACTCCGACCACGCGTCAAAATCCGAGCCCCTGATCTGTCCGCTCTCGGACAACCGGCGGTAGGCCTCGATCGCTTCAATCCAACGTCCTTCCGAGCGATACTGCTCGGCCTCAGGTCTCAACCCTTTGGCTTGCGGTGGGGGCTTGACCGGGCTTGGCGGTGCCTCTGGAGCAACGAACGCACCGGCCTGTTTCAGATCCTCAAGCCGCCGTCGAACGCGATGGGCGGCGGCCTCCTCACCGGCCGTCTCGTATCGCTCGAGCGCCGCTGCGAGCGCCTCGCTCCCGAGCGCGGGGTCGCCATCGGCCAGGCTCAGGTCGGCCAATCGCTCGCGATGTTCGGGATGATCGGGCTCGAGCGTCACGATCTCGCGCATCCCTTCCAACGCCAACCTCATGTTGCCCGCACCTTTTTGTCGCTCGACGAGGTTCTTGAGTTCGATCAGCGCGTCAGCCACCAACCCTTTGGCCCCGTAGTACCGACCTAGAAGCAACCCCACCTGGAGGTCGTCGGGTGCATAGCGTCGGATCTTCTGACAACATGCAATTGCGTGGTCCAGGCGACCGTCCTCGGCGTACGCCTCGGCGGCCTGACGGTAGTACTCAACCGCCGAGGCTACGTCGTCGATATCGAGGTGGGCATCTCCGAGGCCGTTCAAAGCCCCGGCCGGAGGGCGGGTCCCGCTAATGTCCGCCTGCCGCAACTGCTCGAGATACTTGGCGATCGCCGCATCGGCGTCCGGATGGCGCGAGGGGCGATCGCGTTTGTCCTTCCAGATGGCGCTCATGTTGGAAATCTGGATCCACCCACGACGCGCCGCCAGATGACTTCTCCACCTCTGATAGTGATCACGCAATGATTCATCCCATAGTGGTATGCCAAGTGGCGATAGTCTGGCACGTCGAACAGCGCGACATCCCCCACGGCGCCGGGCATCAGCGTACCGCGATCCATGCGTCGGAGTGCCAACGCCCCGCCACGGGTCACCGCCCGCAGCGCTTCACCGACGGTGAGCCCCAACGAACAACATCCAAACGCCACCATGAGCAGCAGGTTCTGGGTCATCGAGGTACCCGGGTTGAAGTCAGTCGCCAACGCGAGGTGAGCGCCACGATCGGCCAATGCGCGAGCTGGCGCGTGGCGATCGAGGCGCAAAAAGAATGACGTCCCAGGCAGAAGCGTGGCCACGGTGTCGCTCTCGGCGAGAGCCGCGATGCCGGCGTCGTCCACCGCCACCAGGTGATCAACGCTGGCCGCTCCCAACTCTACCGCCAGTTGCGTGCCGCCCAGCGGCACAAATTCATCGGCGTGGATCTTCAGCCCAAAACCCAGCTCGGCCGCCCGTCGAAGGATCGTCTCCGCCTCGTCCCGCGTGAACGCACCTTGATCACAGAAGACATCGCAGAACTCGGCCAGCCGCTCAGCCGCCACAGCCGGCAACATTTCGTCGACGACCAGCCGCACGAACGCCGCCCGATCGGCGGCGAATTCGACCGGCACGGCGTGCGCACCGAGAAACGTCGGGACGAGCCGAGGCAGCTCTGGCTCGGTCGCCAGCCGGGCCACAACGCGTAGCATCTTGAGCTCCTGCTCGGTGGCCAGTCCGTACCCCGATTTCACTTCTACGGTGGTGACCCCGAAGCGGGCCGAGGCGGCCAAGCGCGGCCGTGACAGGTGCACCAGGTCGTCCTCGCTTCGAGCGCGCAGGTCGAGCACGCTAAACCCGATGCCACCCCCCTGCTCGGCGATCTCCTGGTAGCTAGCTCCAGCCAGCCGCTGCTCGAACTCGTGCTCGCGGGTGGCGCCAAAGACAGCGTGCGTGTGGGAGTCGACGAGCCCCGGTAATGCCACCTGGCCGCCGGCGTCGAGCGCCGGGGTGCCGGCGGCATCGCCGGGCAGGTCGGACATCGGGCCAGCGACGACGACGCGTCCCCCCCGGATCCACACGAAGGCGTCGGCAACGATCTCGAGCGACGCGGAGAAGGCGCCTTCGCCCGGGTCTACGAGCTGTCCGATATCGGTGACCAGAAGATCGCCGCCGTTGGCGGCGGAGTCGATCATCTCCGCGGATCGATCATCGGAATCTGGACGCCGCACTCCTCGGCCGCGGAACGGGCCTCTTCGTAGCCGGCATCAACATGGCGAGCGATCCCGATCCCGGGATCGTTCGTCAACACGCGCTCGAGCCGCTTTGCGCCTTCGGCCGTGCCGTCGGCGACAGTGACTTGACCGGCGTGCAGGCTGTTGCCGATACCGACCCCACCTCCGTGGTGGAACGACACCCAGGACGCTCCGCTGGCGGTGTTAAGCAGCGCGTTCAGGATCGGCCAATCGGCGATCGCATCGGAGCCGTCAACCATCCCCTCGGTCTCGCGGAACGGCGACGCCACCGATCCGGTGTCCAGGTGATCGCGGCCTATCACGACCGGCGCCGTGACCGCTCCGCTCGCCACCAGATCATTGATGCGCTCACCCAGCTTCCAACGATCTCCATACCCGAGCCAGCAGATGCGAGCCGGCAACCCCTGGAATGCGACCCTCTCGGCGGCCAGCCGGATCCACCGCTGGAGCGGCTCGTCGGTCGGAAACAACTCGCCGATCGCACGATCAATAGCGTGTATGTCAGCCGGGTCACCGGATAGTGCGGCCCATCGAAACGGTCCTTTGCCCTCGCAGAACAGCGGTCGAATGTACGCCGGTACGAAACCCGGGATCTCGAACGCATCCTCGATACCGGCGTCGAGCGCCTGACCGCGGAGGTTGTTGCCATAGTCGAAAACGACCGCGCCAGCAGCCTTGAGATCGAGTAAGCCGCGGCAGTGGATCGCCATCGATTCCATGGCCCGTCTGACATAGTCGTCGGGATCTTGGGATCGCAATGCG